>JBBQIO010000977.1:0-1727 GCA_038325015.1 Polyangia bacterium | reverse complement strand
CGACATCATCGTCACCTTCGGCCGCCGGCCCCGGTTGAAGACCTGCGCCCAGATCGTGGCCGAGCTGGAGGCCATGCGACAGCAGGGGACCTTCGCGGTGTTCATCGTCGATGACCACCTGATCGGCAACAAGAAGGCGATCAAGGAGTAGTTGCGCGAACTGGTGGCCTGGCAGGAGGCGAACGGCTACCCGTTCATCTTCTTCACGGAGGCGTCGCTCGACCTCGCCGAGGACGAGGAGTTGATGGAGTTGATGGCCGACGCCAACATCACCAGCGTCTTCGTGGGCATCGAGAGCCCCAACGAGGAGGCCCTGCGCGAGACCAAGAAGTTCCAGAACATTCGCGGCGGCGACACCATCCTCGAGCGCGTCCACAAGATCCAGCGCGCGGGACTGGAAGTCTGGTGCGGCATGATCGTCGGCTTCGACCACGACGACCAGACGGTGTTCGACAACCAGATCGAGTTCGTCAAGAAGGCCCGCATCAGCAGCGCCATCATCGGCATGCTCTACGCCATCCCCAAGACCCCGCTTCACGCCCGACTGGCGACCGAGGGCCGGCTCGACCCGGCGGACCACTCCGAGTTCGGCACCAATGTCATTCCGCTGCGCGTCGGGCGCTCCGAGCTGCGCGACGGGTACGCGAGGGTGTACGCGGAACTGTACGAGCCGGATGCCTACTTCGGCCGCATCGAGGAACTGTTCCTCACGGACAGGATCGCGCAGTGCCGCGCGCAGGTCCGCCACGACCGGCGTCACCGCTGGACCGGGACGAAGCGTTGGGTCGGATACGCCGGCCGGGCGGCGGGCCTGTTCGCGCGACTGCTCTGGAAGGTGCCGGACGCCTCCTTGCGGCGCGAATACCGCCGTCGGATGGCGCGATTCCTTCGCCTCCGGCCCGACCCGACGTACCTGCTGATGTTCGCCCTCAAATGCGCCATGCACTACCACTTCCATACGCTGTCCAAGGAGATGCGCCAGGGGCAGGTACGCAACTCGTTCTGAGGCAAGAGAGCGCTCGACACGATTCGATCGTTGCTTCGGGCGGAGCGAAGAACAGAAGTTTCTTCCCCTGTACTCGTTACCATGGCTTCCGGCTGGCAACCGGCGAACTGCCCGCGTTGTGGTGTGCGATTCATCAACGGCGGGACAGGCGGGAGAGGGCTGCTGACCCCTCACCGAGCTTCCCTGGCGGAGGCCGTCCCACGGGTCGGCCCATGATCCCGCTCCCGTCGCACATGACCCCATCGCTGTGGAACCGCCTCCCTCGGCGTGGGCGGCGTCTGGCTGCTGATGGCCAACTCCAGGAACCACGGCGGCTCACGGCGTCGATCCCGATCGCGTCCCCGTGCCCGCGCTACGACGACGAGTATGACGATTGATCGGCCTGTGTCAATTCTGCGACGGTGGTCGGTCCGGCGGCGAACGAGTTCCGCCCGACGGCGACGGCCGATCGGTGAAGTCGAACGTCGGGTCTGGCTCCGGACGTTCGCGCCGTTGCGCCTGCCGGACACGCGCTTCGCGGAGCATCTGCACCGACTTGTCCTGGACCCTCGACCGGCGTGCATACCAGCGTGCGAAGTTGTAGAGAGACAGGACGAGCAACAGCCAACCGATCGAGATGTCCAGCCCCCGAATTCGGTACGGGACCGACCCGTTGGTGTGTTCGTAGACGAACAACCCCACGGCGAACGTCAACCATACCATCGCCGCGATCCGGTTCATG
>JBBQIO010000976.1:0-1728 GCA_038325015.1 Polyangia bacterium | reverse complement strand
CTTCGTATCGCATGGCATGCAGGATCCTCTTTTGCCGTTCGACCGCGCCGAGGCGCTGCGCGATCTCTTCGGCAAGGCCGGTATGAACGTCGAGTGGAGCCCGTTCGAGGGCGGTCACGGAATTCCGCCGAGCGTGCTGGTCCGAGCCGGCCGCTTTTTGGGGCGCGCCTTTACGTGATGTCGCAGCGGGTTCAGCTGCGCGTGACGCTGGCGCTGCTCGTCGTCGGCGCCGCCGTGCTCCTGCCGCTGTACCTCGATCCCGGGTCCTTGCAGCACGCGCAGCTGCCGATCGCAGCCCTGTGCGGCGCGACGGCCGCCGTCGTCTCGGGCTGGCTGTTCACGCGCTGGCTCGGCCGACGCCTCTTGCTCCTGACCCGCGCCGCGCGGGCGATAGGTCACGGCGATTTTTCCGCCGCTCTGCCCGAGCCCGAGGAGGATCAGCTTGGCGATCTCGGCCACGCGCTCGAGACCCTGCGCAACCAGCTGCGCGGACGCATCGCAGATTTGCGCGACGAGGGCTTCAAGATGCGGGCGATCTTGAACGGCATGCGCGAAGGGGTCGCGCTCGTCGAGGACGGCGTCATCTCGATGGCCAATCCAGGCTTCGCCACGCTGCTCGGAGTCGAGGGGCAGGTCGAGGGCAAGCGTCCGATCGAAGCGGCGCGCCTGCCGGAGATGGCCGACATCGTGCGCGAAGCCGCCGAGGCGCGACGCGAGTCCTCGCGCGAGGTGCACACCGGCGGCCGCTCGCTCCTCATCGGAGCACAGCCGCTCGGGGCCGGCAGTCAGCGCCAGGTCGTCCTGGTCGTCGTCGATCTCACCGAGCAGCGCAAGCTCGAACGGTTGCGCCGCGACTTCGTGGCCAACGCGTCACACGAGCTGCGCACCCCGGTGGCAGCGATCGTTGCCGTCGCCGAAACGTTGGCCGATGGGGCGGCCGATGATCCGGTGGCGCGCGCCTCGTTCATCGACATCCTCCTTCGGCACGCGCAGCGACTGACCCGCCTAACCACCGACCTCTTGGACATCGCGCGCCTCGAAGCCGGCTATCGGCCGCGGACGGAAGTCGTCTCCCTGTCGGACGCCGCCGAGACCGCGCGCGCGACGCTGTCCGAGCGCGCCACCGACAAGCACATCGCGTTGACCATCGACGTGCCCTCGGTCGGGCTAGTCGCCGAGCGAGCGGCGATCGAGCAGATCCTGACCAACCTCGTCGACAACGCCATCAAGTACACCCCCGATGGCGGGCAAATCACGGTCGCCGCGCAGGCGCAGACCGACAGCGTGGAAATCACCATCGCCGATAGCGGTCCGGGGATCTTGCCCAAGCATCTGCCGCGCCTCTTCGAGCGGTTCTATCGTGTCGACCACGCCCGCTCGCGTGAGCTCGGCGGCACCGGTCTGGGCCTGTCCATCGTCAAGCACCTCGTGCTCGCCAACGGCGGCGACATCCGCGTCGAGAGTCAAGTCGGCAAGGGCAGTAAATTTATCGTCACGCTGCCGCGCGCGCCCGCCGACTAGTGTGCTGTCCGGCTAATTCTGCGGGCTTTCGCCAGCCGCCTCGACTCGCTCGCTGCGTTGCACTGCCCTCAAATACAGGCAGTATTCGTCGGACAGCGCGCCTTGCGCCCGAGCCGATCCGGCAGCCGCAAGATCCACACAATTAACCGGACAGCACACTAGCCCCTCAATGATGCAACCTTTGGGTTGCATGAGGCGTGTCCGTTT
>JBBQIO010000975.1:0-1728 GCA_038325015.1 Polyangia bacterium | reverse complement strand
ATCCTGCATGCCATGCGATACGAAGACCGGCAGCCCGGCGCGCCGCGCGGCGCCTGTGCCCCAGTCCGCGTCGAGGAGCGTGCCCGACAGAGCCATCACCCCGGCCAACGGCGTGGTCGGCGCAAGACCGGTCAGCGCGCTGTCGACGGCGACCATTGCGCCCTGCGAAAAGCCACCGAGCACCAGTCGTGAGGGTGCGTAGCGCTCGACGAGCGCGTGCGTCAGGTCGGTCAAGAGTCGCGTGGCCGCGGTCAGTCCGGCCGGCCGCGGTAAAGGCGCTCCGGCTCCGAGCAGCGCAAAGTCACGCGGCTCCAGATGCCACCAGGCGCGCGGCGCGTCGTCGCCCTCGCCATACGCCGGCTCGAGCAGAAGCGGCGCCATGGGAAACACATAGCGAGCGGCGGGCCAGCCCGCATCCTGGCCGAGCCCGACTAGGTCGGTGCCGGGCGCGCCAAAGCCGTGACACAGGATGACCAGCGGCTCGCTCTGGCCGCCGTCGCCGGTCACGATAACGTCGAGGCCGGCTATTTTTTCGCGTCGCATGTTCAAGAGGCTCCGATGGTCCAGGCAAACAGCAGCTGCGCGCCGTAATAGAGCGGCAGCCCCCACACGCGGTTGAGCGGCTCTTTTTTGACGAAGCGGTCGCGCGCGACCGACAGGTCCGAGAGGAAAAACGTGCTCGCAGCCAGGACGAGCACCCACTGGCCGTGCGCTGAAACGGTGCCGATGCTGAGCGCGACCATGCTGCTGATGACCACCATGTAGGCCATCACTGGAGCGCGCATGGCGCCTTTAACATGCGGCAGAAGCCAGCCGGCGATGACGACGGTGATGAGCGCCACCGGAACGCCGGCGACGAGCACCGTTGGCCAGGCTACGCCGCGCATGACGAAGGCGATGGAAAACGCCAGGTGGCCGCACAAAAAGCTGCCCAGCCCGAGGAGAAACGTCGACTCCTCGATCAACAGCACGTCGCCGACGAGCGACAGGACGAGCGCGGCGAGCACCGCGTAGTCGAATCGTGTCGGTGCAGCTAAACTGCACAATCGCAGGCCGCCGATGGTGACGAAGCCGAGCGACGCCAGCGTTTTCCACCAGCGCCGACCGATGGGTCGGTTGCGCACCTCGGCGCCGACCAAAAGAAGCACCGCCAGCGCCGTGCCGATCGCGAGCGCCCTGAGCATCGTCGTGAACACCGGCGAGGTTATATCAGCCGCCGCGCGGCGCGGATCGGGATAGCAGCTGGTCAACCGCGGCGCGGGTCGGGCAGCCCCGTCGGCCGACGTCGCCGCACTTGAGCGCGGCCGCGGCATTGGCCAAGCGTGCGGCTTCGGCCAGCCCCAAGCCGTCGAGGAGCGCGCACAAGAGCGCGGCGCGAAACGTGTCGCCGCAGGCCGTCGAGTCGATGACCGGCACGACGAATCCTGCCGCCTCGACCAGGCCGCCGTCCCAGGCGGCACATCCGTTGGCGCCGAGCGTCGTGACGACGACCGCACCGTGGTCGGCGGCCATCCGGGCCAGCGCGGCGTCGCGGTCGGCCAGCCCGGTCCATCGTTCGGGGAGCCCCTCGCTGGTGACGATCACGTCGCTGAGCGCGAACAGAACCTCCAACCCGGGCATGACAGTGTCGACGTCGAGCGACACCAACGCGCCGTTGCGCCGCGCCTCTTGTGCAGCTGCAATACTCACGTCGAGCTGCGTCGCGTCCACGTGCACGACCCGGGTGTC
>JBBQIO010000974.1:0-1729 GCA_038325015.1 Polyangia bacterium | reverse complement strand
TGCGCGGCGAGCTTCTGCAGCGCGCTGGCTTCGTCGCGGTCACTGAAATGTTCGAGCAACGCGCCCGTGCCGATATCCGAGCGTTCGCACACCAGCGCCACGATTTCCGCGAGCAGCTCGATCCCCGGTTGCCGCAACGTGGCGAAGCGGTTCGGCAGCTGCAACGACAAGGCAAGCTCGGGCTGATGCAGCAACCGCATGATCGCGCTGCGCACCAGGCTTTGCCGGGGGGCATGTGACGCTGCTGCATTGCGCGCTCGCTGCACCGGCACATGGGTATCAGGTGAACTGATGCGTGCACCCACGCCGGTCAGCTCAGTCAATCGTTGTCGCATCAGGTCGCCGAACGCGCCATCGGGAATCTGCGCCAGCATCGGTTTGCAGCGTTCAGCCAGCCGCGCCTTGCCATCGAGCGTGCCGAGGTTCACGTCCTTGCCGAGTTCGGCGTAGAAAAATTCCGACAGCGGTATCGCTTGCGTGAGACGCGTAGCAAATCCTTCAGCGCCTTCCTTGCGCACGATGCTGTCAGGATCCTCGCCGTCAGGCAGGAACAGGAAAAACGCCTGGCGACCATCCTTCATCCGTGGCAACACCGACTCCAGCGCCTTCCATGCCGCCGCGCGTCCGGCGCGATCGCCGTCGAAACAGAAGAAGACATCCGGCGCATTGCGAAACAGCAACTCGGCGTGGTCGGACGTGGTCGCGGTGCCCAGCGTCGCCACGGCTTGCGACACGCCGTACTGCGCCAGCGCGACGACATCCATGTAGCCCTCGACCACGACCAGGCGATCGAGCTTTGGATTGGCCTGCTTTGCCTGCCACAGGCCGTACAACTCACGGCCTTTATGGAACAACACGGTCTCGGGTGAATTCAGGTATTTCGGTGAATCATCCGGACTAAGCACGCGGCCACCAAACGCGATCACGCGCCCGCGGCGGTCGTGGATCGGAAACATCAGCCGGTTGCGGAACTTGTCGTAAACGTGGCCCTTGTCGTTCTTCGAGAACAGGCCGGCGCGTTCGAGCAGGCCCATCCGGCGAACATCGGTGCCCAGCGCGTCCTTCAGCGTGTTGAAGCCATCAGGTGCATAACCGACGGCATATCGCTCGACGATGGCCTCGTCGATGTTGCGGCCGCGAATGTAGGCGCGCACCTTTTCACTGGAGGCACGTTGACTGCAAAAGAAGTTGGCCGCGTCCTGGACCACCGCATAAAGCTCGCGGGTATCGCTGTCCTCGTTGCGCAGGTTCGCATCGCGAGGGACTTCCATGCCGACGCGCTTGGCGAGGTCGTCGACGGCATCGAGGAATTCCAGCCGGTCATAATTCATCAGGAACGAGATCGCGGTGCCGTGCGCGCCGCAGCCGAAGCAGTGGTAGAACTGCTTGGTCGGTGAGACGGTGAACGAGGCCGAGCGCTCGTCGTGGAACGGACACCGCGCCGCGTATTCCTTGCCCTGCCGTTTCAGCGGCACGCGCGTGCCGACCACCTCGACGATGTCGGTGCGGGCTAACAAGTCATCGATGAAGGCGTCGGGGATGCGGGCCATGGATTGGCTAGGATGCCACGCCAGTTCCTGGCTGCCGTGGGCAACTTGAGTCCAGGGTCAAACGGGATGTAACGGTCAGTGCAAAAGGGCGCGGCCGGAGCCGCTCCTGCAGGGAGCAATCAGGCGCCGCCCGACAGCCGCGCCTTCACCAGCTTCGACACATCGCCCATGTCGGCCTT
>JBBQIO010000973.1:0-1730 GCA_038325015.1 Polyangia bacterium | reverse complement strand
TCGAGCTGCGACTGCCGGAGCTCGGAGGTCGCGCCCGCGATGGCGGCCCCGTGCAGATCGAGCGCGGCCATGCCGACCAGCAGAAACAGGCCGTAGTGGCCGCTGTAGTCGCCGAGCGCCCGTCCGGTGCCGGTGTCGACGAGGCGGCCGAGGTAGACTTGACTGAGGAGCGCGCACACCAAGTTTCCGAGCGCCAACGCGAGCGGCAGCCAACCGACGGCACGCCACAAGATCGCGCGCCGCACAAAGGCGGCCAGCACGCGAACCGTCCTCACGATGCCGCGACCAGCCGACCGGCGCGCAGCGTCACGACCTGGTCGCACACCGCCAGATCGTGCTCGGCGTGGCTGGCCATTACGATCGTCGTACCGTCGCCGGCGGAGCGCCGCACGCGCTCACGGAGCTCGGTCGCGCTCGCCCCATCGAGACCGCGCGTCGGCTCATCGAGCACCAGTACCAGCGGCTCGGCCAAAAGCGCGCGTGCCCAGGCGCAACGGCGGCGTTGCCCGGTCGAGAGCTCGGCGTGCGGTCGGTGCGCTTGGGGCGATAGGCCGACCTCGTCGAGCAATCGATCGGCGCGAGCCAGGGCCTGTTTGCGTGAATAATTCCGCAGTGCAGCAAAAAAGGCCAACTGCTCGCGCGGCGACAGCGGCGATGCACCCTGGATGTCGTCGGCTAGCATCGATCCCACTGCGCGCAGCCAGCTCGGCCGGTCGGCGCACCCTTCAATCGTGACCCGCCCCGTCGACGGCAAGAGCAGCCCGGCCAATAGTCGCAACAGGGTCGACTTGCCGGCCCCATTTTCCCCGGCCAACCCGAGCACCTGGCCGCGCGCGACGGTGAAGCTGACCCCGTCGAGCGCGACGATGGCCGACGAAGCTCGCACAAACGGCAGACCGGCGGGTCGGAACGTCTTGCCCACCGCGTCGACTCGGATCACGGCGCAGTCTCTTTGTGGCGCTGATATTTGTCGACCGCCGACTCGTGCTCGGCGCGGCTCTTCGAAAAATAGTGCGTGCCGTCGTTCTTCGACACGAAATAAAGGTACGGCGTCTTGTCCGGCGTGAGCACCGCTTCGAGCGCCGCGCGCCCCGGGTTGCAGATCGGCCCGGGAGGCAAACCTTCGTGCGCGTAGGTGCTGTAGAGGTTGTCTTTGTCGTCGAGCTGGATGCGCCGGATGCGCCCCTCGAATTTGGCGCACGCTGCGCTCTTCTGCAACGGCACCGTGCAGCCATAGACGATCGTCGGGTCGGTCTGCAAGAGGTGCGGTACGAAGGTCGGCAGCCGCAGCCGATTCAAAAACACCCCCGCGATGCGCGGCCGCTCCTCGGGGCGCGCGGTCTCCTTTTCGACCAGCGACGCCATGATCACCAGCTCACGCTCGCCGAAATGGTAGCCGCTCTGGAGCATGGTCACGCCTGCGCCGTGGGCGGCGCGCAGCTGCGCCACGATATCGCGCGCGTGTTTGATCATCACGGCGAGGACGCGGGTTGCGGGCATGCCTTTTTTGAAGCGGTAGGTGTCGGGAAAGAGATACCCCTCGACGCTGTTGGCGCTCGCCGGCAGGCCCATCTGACGCACGAAGGTCGGACTGCGCATCAGGCGCAGCGAATCCTCGCGCGCGCAGATCCCCGCCTCATCGAGCAGCTCGGCCACCTGCAACAGATTCTTGCCTTCGGGGACGGTCACGCTGAGCTCCTCGACGGGGACGCCTTCGACCAGCCGGTCGA
>JBBQIO010000972.1:0-1732 GCA_038325015.1 Polyangia bacterium | reverse complement strand
GAGTTCATGCAGCACGACCTGCGTGCCAGGGCTGAACGCCGCCAGCGTGGCAGCAGCCGAGCGGGCCTTGGCGGTGCCGACGCGCTCCTCGGTGTGGAGAATCTGGCGCTGGAGGTTGCTGCGCTCGATCGTGTCGTCGTCGATCAGGCCGAGCGTCCCCACCCCGGCTGCGGCCAGATAATAAGCGATCGGCGAGCCGAGCCCGCCCGCGCCGACCAAAGCGACCTTCGCCGCAAGCAGCTTGAGCTGGCCAGCCTCGCCGACCTCGGGGATCATCAAATGGCGCGCATAGCGGTCGCGCTCGGCTGGGGTCAGCATTCGCGGCGTCTCGGCCGGCAACCCGGCCTCGCGCCACGCGCGAAAACCGCCCGCCACCGACGCGACCGAGCAATAGCCCATTCGCTGCAAGCTGTCGGCGACGAACAGCGATCGCCCGCCGCTCGCGCACAGCACGATCAGGTCGGTGGCGGGATCGGGCGCGACGCTTTCGATTCGCATCTCCAGAAACGCCCGGGTCAGCCGCGTCGCGCCGACCGGACTGGCTTGCGCGACCTCACCGGGCTCGCGAATGTCGAGCAGCACGCCGCCGCGCGCGTGGCGCTGCGCCGCCTCGGCCGGGCCGATCTCGGGGATGCTCGCGCGCAGCCGCGCGGCGGCGGCCTCCTGCAATCTCACCTCAGCCTCCCGCCAGCGCGAGCAGGATCGTCACCTCGGTGCCATCGCGGACCGGCTCCTCAACGCCAGGCCGCAGCGTCGACGGGCGTCCATCGACGAACACGCGAACAAAGCGCCGCAGCGCACCATCTTCCTCGAACAAATGGCCGCGGAGCGCGGCCGAGCATGTCGTGAAGGCATCGACCGCTTCGCGCACGGTCGCCGCTTCGGCTGCAAGGCGCGCATTGCCATCGACGAAGCGTCGCAGTGACGGCGGAACGATGATGGTGACTTGGCTCATGCGGTTGCTTCCTCCTCAAATGTCAGCCAGCGCGGCCCCCGAAACTGCGCCATCGCATCGGGCAGGCCGAGCGACAGCAACGGGTTCTGGCGCCGCACGAACGCGTCGAACGCGACCGAGAGGCGCGGTCGTGGTCCGTAATGGCGCTCGACCGCGTGGCGCACGCCGCCCGCGCAAATCACCAGCCGGCCCGGTTCCGGCGCGAGCGTTTCGGTGTGGCCGTCCGCGCCGAAATAGACCGTGCCACCGCCGCTGCCCCCGCCCGCATCGACCAGATAGTTTCCAAGCAGCATCGCCGGCGCGTGATTGTGCGCGGCCAGCCGCTCGTCGCCACGCAGCGCATTGGCCCAGCACGACAAAGCGATCAGCGCGTTGTCCTTATCGTCTTCCGTATGCGCGGCCAGCCATGCCGCACATCCGGCTAGCACGCCTTCGCGCAACGTGCTGCACGCAGGCTCGGGCCAAGTCAGCACGTTGAAATGCTGCCAGCGCGTGGTGAGTCCGTCGTCGAGGCCCGCGACCGCTTGCGGGGCGGCCGTCGCGAGAATGTCGGGCTCGCGCTCCAGAATGGCCTGCGCCAGCGCGGCGTTGAGCCGATCGGCATAGGCAAAGCGCACGATCGTAGCCGTATGTCCGGCGACCGCGCTTTGGGTGATGGCGAACGCCGCCGTCATGCCGCCGCCGCGGCGCGCGTCAGGAGATCGAGCACGCGCGCCAGCCCGTAGCCAGCTCCCCGCACCAAGGTGTCGGGCGCATAGATATCGGCGAGCCCGCGAC
>JBBQIO010000971.1:0-1732 GCA_038325015.1 Polyangia bacterium | reverse complement strand
CGGTAATGGTCGGCTGATACACGCCGCGCTTTGACCGTGGGCCGGGGCACTTCGAACAAATTTCAGCAACGCGGGAAAGACTGTATGTGGCGTGCGTGCACAGCGCACAGACGCCCACGGGCTTATCCTTTTGACTAGAAGTCATGAAGATCGTTGTGCGAGGCCGCGCCAGCGCAAGATGCCGAGTCCGCATTCGCTCATCTCGCCGGCCATCTGGAACCAGTGTCCGCTATGAAACTTCATGCGATCGATGACGCGCACATCGTCGTCCCAATGTGGCACGCGCTCGACTTCGTACTCGCCTTCGCGAATGGGCACAACATTCGGCGAGAACCAACCCGTCGTCGGCGTGATCTTCGGATATTCAAAATGGGTGCGGGTTCGCTGCTTGGCCATGATCGATTCCAGGTAAGCCCGCGCGGTTTTCGTCAGCTTATGACGAGATTCGTCGGGCATGACTATTTGCGGGGTCGCCGTGACGCCCTGACTGGAATGACGAGCAAGGAACGGGCCGCACGACGCGCGCCTGAAGCGCCGTCAGGATGTTCAATTGAAATCATGGGATACGGTAGTGCAAGCCATCCCCGTTACGTCGCTGCAACGCGATGGCTACTGCCCCGGCTTGGGATCAGCACCGAACCCGGCGAGCTCTGTGGGGTTTTTTTCGATCAGGCTAACTGTCCTTGTGTACGGCAATGCGAAGAGCCTTTATGAGCTTGCTGCCCTCGTTTTTCACGACCAAAGTGCGCGAGGCATATGACTTGATCCAAGTCATCTCTGACAAGGTGGTTCCTCGCACGATCAATCCCTCTTTCTCAAATCGCGGTCAAGCCTCCGTCGACCGCGAGGATTTGTCCGGTAATGAAACCGCATGCATCGGACGCAAACAGCGCCGTGATGCCCTTGAGGTCTTCGGGTCCACCGACACGATTCATCGGCGCCATGCTCGCGGTCTTGTCGGCGCCCAACGCCGCGGCGATCGGCGCCGTCATCTTGGTCGGGAAACAGCCGGGCGCGATCGCGTTGACGTTGATGCCCAGCGGCGCCCACTCGGCTGCGAGCGTGCGCGTCATGTTGACGACCGCGCCCTTGCTCGCGTTGTAGGCCAGAGTCGGCATGCCCTCGGGGTAGGTACCGGTCAGGCCCTGGATCGACGCGATGTTGATCACCTTGCCTTTCTTACGCGGCACCATGCAGCGCCGACCGACCTCCTGCGTGACGACGAAGATCGCCGTTACGTTGAGCGTGATCACCTTGTGCCAGCCGTCGAGCGGATGATCGACGGTCGGCGCGCCCCACGAGGTGCCGGCGTTGTTGACGAGGATGTCGATTGGTCCAAGCGAGCTGATGACCTGCTCGACCATCGCTGGAATCGCCGCTAGGTCGCCCATGTCGCAGACCAGCGGCAGCGCTTCGATGCCGAGGCCTTTCAGGTGCTCGGCGGCGGCGTCGAGCTCGTGCTTCCTGCGCGCCGTGATCGCAACCTTTGCACCGAGTTCGCCGAGCACTTCGCCCATCTGCAGCCCGAGGCCGCGCGAGCCGCCGGTGACGAGCGCGACACGACCGTGCAGGTCTTGAAGCTGAGCCAACCTCATGTGGTCTCCTGTCAGGGCCGGTTGCGTCCCAGTTCGTCGGTCGCCGAATGCACGATCAGGGTGATCTGCTCATGAGGCTGGAAGGGGTGCTGCAGGTGCGGCAGCGGCGCCTTGGAACGACCCTTCAGTCACGTCAT
>JBBQIO010000970.1:0-1733 GCA_038325015.1 Polyangia bacterium | reverse complement strand
TCCGCCCCTTTGCGATCATCGCGACTCATGGTCGTTTACTCCGTCGGGGTTGGCGACCAGCGTCCCGATGGTCAAGGCGCCGCCGTCGGTAGCGCCCTTTTGCACGCGGGTCAGATAGCCCGCCGCGCGTCCGGCCACCAGATAGACGCCGAAATTGAAGGTGCGCCCCGCGCGGTCGGCGCGCGCACAAAACCGACGCTGCGCGATCCAGCGTCCCGGGAGCGCTTCGGTGAGCGCCGCCTGCCATTCGAAATCGGAGTGCTCCGCGCCGACCAGTACCTCGGAGCCTTCGCAGCCGTAATCGCTCTTGAGCACCCATCCAATTCGTTCAACGCGCTCGTCGCTGCTCAGGTCTTCGAGCCGAACGGTATAGGGCACGTAACGTACGATTGCGTCCTGTGCCGCCGGCGAAAAGCGCTCTAGCTCTTGCCACATGAGCGCCATCGTTCGTTTGTTCTGCGTCAAGACCGCGCCCCACGGATTGACCACCACGCACTGTCCCGCGAGCTCGGCCGACAGCAGCGCCCGCAGCGGATCGGTCAGCGGCTGCGCGTCGGAAAAGGGCGCCTCGTCGCGCCACACCGGCTGCCGCTCGGTCCACCAGTCGGTCTTGTAGTGGCGAACGACGACGTCGAGGCGCTGTCCGAACAGCTGCACGCCCGCCGGCTGGTCACCCACCTCCGCAGTCGGCTGCAAATTGAACGGCGAGCCGAGCACCACGTGCCAGCCGCGTGCCTCACACCAGCGACGGTATAAAAGGATCATCGACAAGTCTTCGGTGAGCTCGGTCGGATAGATGAGGCCGACCACGCGCGGCTCCCGGCCCAGCGACGCGACCAGCAGCTGACAAAATCGCTCGGCCAGCGCGGCGGTCGGATCCCACGCGCCGCTGCCGATCTGGGCCGCCGCCAGCCGCCCGAGGATCACCGCCTCGGCTTCGCCGCTCGGAGTGTCGCTGTTGAGCTCGCAAATCTTGGGTCCGTCTGGGGTCCAAAAGACGTCGGCGCGCGCAATGCCATGCCAAGCCGGGGCGCTGGTCTCCCACAACAAACGCTGAAACGGCGTCCAGCGAAAGTAGCGCTGCACCAACGCGGCGTCGCTGGCGCACAGCCGCGCCAGCTCGTCGTAGACCATGGCCACGGACTCGGCGGCCTCGGTCAGCTCGGCATGCTCGTCGGGCGAAAGGACAATCGGCTCGGCAACGAAGCGCTCGGCCCCGTCGACCCACGGGTCCGACAGGAGACCAGACTCGACCAGTCGCCCGGCGAACTGCTGGTAGCTGGCAGGCACGGGCACGGACTCCGCCATGGTCATTCACGGCCTGGGACGGGAGGCCCCGACCCATTATTCACCATTTCGTTAAAACCGGTTACGCGCGATGGCCCTGGCCCTGCCCCAGCTCGTAGCCGCTCTCGCCGTGGAGCGCGGCGTCGAGGCCCTCTCGCTCGACGTCGGTGGTGACGCGCAAGCCGAGCGTGCGATCGATGACCCAGAGCAACACAGCGCTGACCACCCCGGAGTAGCCCACCGTCGCCACGACCCCGATGAGCTGCACGCCAATCACGCGCGCATGAAACGACCAAAACAGCCCATCGACCGGCGAGCCCCAGACTTGCCGCGCAAACAGGCCGGTGGCCAGCGCGCCGAAGGCACCGCCGACGCCGTGCACACCGAATGCATCGAGCGCGTCGTCGTAGGCAAAGCGCGACTTCAACAGCGCGCCCCCGTAACAC
>JBBQIO010000969.1:0-1734 GCA_038325015.1 Polyangia bacterium | reverse complement strand
GGCATGCGTTTGCGGCTGGAGCATTGGTAGCAGGCATGGTCGCGGGGCTGGTGGTGTGGTTGTGGCCGACACGCACCGTCGCGCCGGATCGCCGGCTGCCGGCGGCCGAGCGTCTGTCCGAGGTGGCGCGCGCATCGTTGCGGCAACAAATGCACGCGCACGGACGCGGAGTGCTCGAGGTCACGTCGACGGCGACCTTGCTCGACTACGACGGTGTGGTGGTGGCCATTGATCGCGTGCTTGCGGAACCGCGGCTGGCGCGACCGCTGTCCGCCGACGCCACCGAACTCAACTCCAGCCTGCCGGCGCGCTTCTACGAGCTGCAAGATCAGCTACGTACCGATTTCGGCCAGCTTCGCGCGGCGGCGGTGGCCCACAACGCCGAACAGTTGGCCACACAGCTCGCCCAGGTCAGCGGTACCTGTGTTCGCTGCCACGACGCGTACCGGAAGGGGAACTAAAGAGCCGTTAACAGCTGCGCGGCAAACTGTTTGGGCTCGTCGACGGCCATCAGGAGCCGGTTGGGCTCCCGCTCCGATGACGAGAAGGTTGCCCGAAAGGCCCGGCGCGCGAGATCGTTTCGGGTCTCAAACGCCCGAACGTAGCTGAATTCTCCGGCGCGCAACGGTTGCCGTCGACGAAAGGGTGCCTACCTCGCGATAGTGGATGATGGTGCCGTTGAGCTGCGCACGATGCCGTGGCTCCACGCTGACCTAGCTGGCGCTGGTGGAGGTGGTCAGCGTCGTCCGGTCAAGCGCCTGTTTACATGGTCGGTGCGTCGAGGCGAAGACGGGTGCCGGGGGCAGGTGAGACCACCGCGTGCAAGCCGGTCTCGGCCAGCTTGGCGGAGAGAGCGGCCTGTTCTCGCGGCTCGCCATGGACCAGGAAGAACTGGCGCAGGCGGCCACGTTTTCGTACCGCGGCGACGAACTCGAGCAGGCCCGCTTGATCGGCGTGTGCACTGAAGCCGTCGAGCACTACCACCTCGGCGGCGCGCATGCGCATCACTCCGAAGATGCGCACTTCGGCGCGGCGCTCCACGAGCCGCCGTCCAAGCGTGTAGGGCGCCTGGAAGCCGACGATGATCACCGTGTTACGTGGATCTTCGATCGTCGCGCGCAGATGGTGCAGCACGCGCCCGGCCTCGCACATGCCGCTGGCGGAGATGATCACCGACGGGTGCGGGTCGGCATCGAGCGCCTTTGACTCCTCGACATCGGAGACGTAGTGCAGGCCGTCGAACTCGAACGGCGAGCGGCCGCTGCGCAATAGCTCGAAGGTGGCTTCGTCGAAGCATTCGGGGTGCTTTTTGAACACGTCGGTGAGCTTGACGGTGAGCGGGGAGTCCACGTACACCGGTAGCGACGGCAGCCGCCCAGCCGCCTTGAGCCGCTGCAGTTCGTAGATGACCTCTTGCGCGCGCTCGAGTGCAAAAGACGGAATGACGATCTTGCCGCCACGGGCGACGGTCCGCTCGATGGCGCGAGCCAAGGCCTCGCTAGACTCCTCGATAGGCCCATGCAATCGATCGCCGTAGGTACTCTCGCTGATGAGGTAGTCTAGGCCGTCAGGGATCTGCGGGTCACGCAAGATGGGCAGGTGCGGGCGACCCAGATCTCCGGTGAAGCCGAGCCGGATCGGCGTGCCTTCATCGTCGAGATCGAGCACCACGATGGCACTGCCAAGCACATGGCCAGCGTCGAGAAACGTGACCTCGATGCCGGGTGCTATCGC
>JBBQIO010000968.1:0-1734 GCA_038325015.1 Polyangia bacterium | reverse complement strand
ATCGACGGAGAAATTCAGGACCGCCGCCTTCCACACCGTGGACGCCCCGAAGCCGTCGCGCGAGATGTTTACGGTGAGCAGACGATTGGCCTTGAGCAGATCTCCGAGCTGCAGGCTGCAGCGGTCGTCGTGGCAGTTGCGGAGCTCGGGATGGTCCGCGAAAACCTTGTGGACCGACTCATCATCGATCATCACGCCGGCGTCCGAGACGATCAGGCTGCCCGACGAAAACACCGTCATCGTGATCGAGGATCGCTCCTCAGGCGACGGATTTCCATCGACGGCCACACCGACCAGCGCGTACCGGAGCGACGGACCCTTTTTCGAGGCCGCTCGGGCGTCACCCCACGGGGTTACGACGCACACGAAAAGGGTGAGGCCAACCAGGCAAATGGAGGGGCGAGCATTCTGTCGAGGTGTCATCAGGCAGAGACTTTCCGCTAAAATTAGTTCGCAGTCCAATCGAGTTGGATCGACGCTGTGTGACCCGCTTCGATGACGATTTTTCGCCGGTCGTGTTTCTTGCGCCCGGCGTTGGTTAGCTCGATAATGTGAGATCCAGGTCGAAGCGAAAGGCTGCGAATCGGCGTGCTGCCCACGCGTTTGCCGTCGACGAAGACCTCGGCAAACGGCAGGACCTGCACCGAGAGCTGTCCGCTCTTGGGCGCGACGTGATCGAGCTTGATGTTCAAGCGCTGGTCGGCGCTGCCCACGCGCAGCTACTGGGCGTTTGGCTTGTAGCCATCTTTGGATGCCTCGACGTGGAACGTGGTGCCGGCAACGCCTTCGAGCGGGAACGGCGCCGCGCCGGAGACCGCTTTGCCGTCGACCGAGAGCTGCGCGTCCGCCGGTTCGAGATTGACCAAGAGCTTGTACTTCTCCGCGGCAGGCGCCGTTACCGTGGGAACACTGGGTGGGGCGACGGCAACCGGCGCAGAGACAACATGCGCTGCGACGCTGGGTTGTGGCGTGACGCTGTGCGGCCGCAGCTCGTAGACAGCGAACGCCACCGCCACCAACCCCGCCGCGACGATGAGCGGCACCCACTTGACCGACGAGCGCGCACGAGCGGGCGCCAGCTCGGCCGAAATCTCCCCTTGTGCAAGCGACAACGACTCGGACGGGTGCGCGACGACGGCCGGGGTCTGCGTCGGCGCTGCAGCGGGTTGGAATGTCGCCGCTTCGGGTTTGCTGCGCGGTGACGGGGTGATCGAAAGCGGCGCTCGGACGATTCCCCCCGCCTTCGAGGGCGCCGCGGGCGGCGGTCCTGCGGGAGCGAATGCGGCTGTCGGGGCGACTCTCCCAGCGACATCGCCCGACGCTGGCTCGGGCATGAAATAGGCGAACGCATCGGCCATTTCGTTCATCGACTGAAAACGCTGGGCCGGCTCCTTTTCCAGCGCTTTATGCACCGCCGCCACGATGCCGGGCAAAAGCTGCGGCACACGCTCGGTGATCGGTATGATCGGATCGCGGATGTGCGCAACGATCCACTCGTACTGTCCGTCACCGACCTTGTACGGCATATAGCCGCCGCTCAGGAGGAAGTAGGCAACGACGCCCATCGAGTAGATGTCGCTGCGGTAGTCGATCCGTACGCCCTTGCACTGCTCCGGGGACATGTACGCCGGCGTGCCGATGAGCGCGTTGGTGCCGGTCTTGACCTGGTCGTCGGGCGTGACGAATTTGGCAATGCCCAGGTCGAGGATGCGAATCCGCCCGTTGTCCTCCACA
>JBBQIO010000967.1:0-1739 GCA_038325015.1 Polyangia bacterium | reverse complement strand
AGGAACCGGGATGCCGAGCCGCGAACGAGTCCAGGCCTTCGTCGACGCCGTGGAGAGGAAAGACTTCGTGCAGTCGATCCGCGACTTTTACGCCGAGGACGCGACCGCGCGAGAGAACCTGACACCGCCACGCGTCGGCCGCGAAGCCTTGATCGCGCACGAGACGAAGACGCTCGCCTCGATGGGCAAGGTCGAGCCGCACCTGACGACGCTGCTCGTCGACGGCGACCGCGTCGTCATCGGCTGGCGTTTCGACATGACCGGCCACGATGGCGTCACGCGCCGGCTCGACGAGCTCTCGCTGCAGACCTGGCGCGGCGACGGCATCGCCAGCGAGCGATTCTTCTACGACCCGGCGTCGATACTGCCGATCGCGCCGGACGGCGGCTGAGAACTGCCGGCACGCGTCGCGAACCGGGCGCGTGCGAAGATTCACCAAGGGCCGTTAGCTCAGTTGGTTAGAGCAGAGGACTCATAATCCTTTGGTCGTTGGTTCGATCCCAACACGGCCTACCAGCGCCAGCAGGAAACACCGCACACCGCGGTCCTGTCCGTGTAAGCACGGTGTACGCAGCGTACAACCTGCGCGAGTCCTACTAGACCCGTATCTAGAATGAGACCAGGTTCATGAACTGGACAACCCCCAATGGCGCGACTCGCCGCTGCTATGCCCGTAGTGACTACGGATGCCGAAGAACTGAAGCCGTGGGGAGTCAAGTGGCTAGCCAGAAAGGCTACGGCTGAGATCGCTGCGAAAGCCAAGTTCGACGCTAAGGAGGCGACGCGCCGGGACAAGGCGCTGGCGAAGGGGCGGCCATTCGCGGCTAAGGTGTTTGATCCATCAACCGTCAGCGGCGCATTCGCGCGAGACGAGTCAGTTCAGTTCGCCACGATGTTCGACCGAGCGTTCGGGAAGGCGCTATCGGTTTTTCTCGGCGGAATTCCAGTTGTGCCTCCGGCGGGGGACTCTCTTCTTCCTCCGCAAGCAGATTGCGTCGAGGTCGGAGCGACCCGCATAGTGGGTGGAATTCGTCCGCAGAACTATGACGCAGCGTACAGGCCGGATGGCCCACGGGTCGTGCTCGACAGCAAGTCTCTCAACGACCGCAAGAGCATCGGCATTGCTCGGGCCCGTCAGCGAGCGGGTGACGACCGCGAGGGACCGCGCCAACTTGCCGACTTGCTCGGCCTGCATGCTGCATCCGACGGCGCGCAGCCGGTGCGACACAGCATCGAGCTCAATTGCCTGGTCTTCGCAAAGCTGCGCGACGCGCTGACGAGGGCTGAGAGCTGGCATGTGGCTACGGCAACAGATGCGAAATGCCGCGCGTGACGCTGCTTGTGGCCGAGGTCGTGCCCAGGCCAGCAGGCTGGGTGGAAGCGCGCACGGGTACTGGCGCACTGCCGTCCGCTGCCGTGGGCTTCGCCTCAACCACCTTTGGCGTGATGGCGAGCAAGATGCGTTCGAACATTGCGCGGCGACGCTCGGCTACCTTGTCCGCTAGAAGCGTCTCGTACAGATCATTTCGTTGTTCTTCCGAAAGGTCGGCAAGGGACATGGCGTTCTCCATCAGTTGCGGATTTCGGCGACCAACTTGGCCTGGCTGGGTACGGCCTGCCGCTCCCACTCTTCGAGCGAAAGAATCTTCGGCACGACCAGAACGCCGCCGGTTCTCGATGTGCGGGGACGTTCAAGCTTCTCCAGACGGCGCATAGTTGCGAGCGAAGGCGCTCTCATT
>JBBQIO010000966.1:0-1749 GCA_038325015.1 Polyangia bacterium | reverse complement strand
ATCCGCACGATGATTGGCACCGCCGCCGGCCACCACCGCGGCCTTGTCGAGCGCGCGGAAACCGGGCGCCGTCTTGCGGGTATCGACAATCCGCGCCCGCGTCCCGGCGACCAACTCCACGTACCGCCGGGTGGCCGTCGCCACGCCACAGGCGCGCTGCAAAAAGTTGAGCGCCGTACGCTCGGCGGCCAGGACGGCGCGCGTCGGGCCCGCGATCTCGGCCAGCACGGTCATCGCCGGCAGCGCATCGCCATCGCGGTGCAACATTGTACAGGTCGTGCGTTCATCCACCCGACTGAAGACCCGCGCGGCCACCGCCAGCCCGGCCACCACCGTCGTCGACCTGCCCTTGACGACCAGGCGCGCACGACAGCTGGCGTCGACGGCGAAAATCGCCTCGGACGTGACATCGCCGCGCCCCCAATCCTCTTCGAGCGCCAGATCGATCAGCGCTTCGATGCTTGGCGAAAGAACCATCGCCTTCCCTACCACGACTCGACGGGCCAGCCCAGCCGCCGCGCATGACGGGCCAGTCGCGCATCGGGATTGATCACCCGTGCCTCACCCACCCGTTCGAGCATCGGCAGATCGCTGTAGCTGTCGGTATAAAAAACACTGCGCGCCAGATCGATATTGTGCAGTGCAGCAAAGCGCTCCGCCCAGACCACTTTACCGGCGCCGTAGCACGCCGGCTTGACGTGCGTGCCGGCGAATTTGCCGTCGACGATATCCAGCCGCGTGCAGATCACGTGCTCGATGCCGAGGAGTTCGGCCAACGGCTCGGTCACGTACGGCGTCGAGGACGACAAGATGGCGATCACGTCGCCGGCCGCGCGATGCCGGGCCAGCGCCTCCCTACCCAGCGGCGCCACCTGATGCACAATGTCGCGCTCGAAAAACGCCCGACATTTGTCCCGCATCTCGCCCTCCGAATCACCGGCCATCTGCGCGATGACCCGCGTGGTCACCGTCTCCATGTCGAGGATGGCCAGCTTGTAGCGCAGGATCCAGCCCATCGCGCGCAGCATGGTCAGACGCGTGATTTCGCCGCGCTCGCGCAGATAGCGAATCCACAGCGCGCCCGAATTGCAGTGCAAGAGCGTGTGGTCCATGTCGAACAGAGCGGCGCGGCGTGGCGTGAAATCGGCGGTCGTCATGGGGCTCAAAAATAGCTCGTCGCGAGCCACTCCATCGTCAGGTTGCAGGCGGCGTGGAACAGTGTGCCGGCCAAAATCGAGCGGGTGCGCGCGAACATCCAGCCAAACGCTAGCCCCGGAATGACGCGCGTCAACATCTGCGGCTCGAAGGTGACCAGGTAGTGGCCCAGGCCGAATAGCAGCGCCGAGACCATCCATGCACGCCCGACCAGCGCCCCCCCGAGCCGTCGAGTCGGCGGCCAGGCCTCTTCGAGGCGCCCTTGCACATAGCCGCGAAAAAACAGCTCTTCGGGCATGGCCACGACGACCAACTGACCGGCCACGAGCGACAGCGTGCGCTCCGGCAAGCGCCACGTCGGCGCCCAAAGATGGGCGCAGCTGACCGCCCCCCACGTCGGCCAGCGCAGACAAAGTTGGCGAAAAAGAAAAATCGTCCCAAGCGAAAATATAGGGAGAATAAGGAAAATTGCGGCAAACGCTATAAACAATCCCAGCCCGAGCGGGGCCAGGCGAAAGCCATAGCGTTCGATGTCGCCGCGTCGTCGCAAAAGCAGCTGCGGCAGCAGCAAAAACAGCGCCGCCACGACGACGC
>JBBQIO010000965.1:0-1758 GCA_038325015.1 Polyangia bacterium | reverse complement strand
CGAGCTGGCCGCGCAAAAGCTGTCGTCGCCCGACCGTGCGGCCAAGGCGTACGAGCGCATCCTTGGGCTCGAGCCGAACAATCGCGTTGCCGCCGAGGCGCTGGTGCCGATTTACCGGGCGCAGGAGAAATGGGCGCGCCTGTTGGCCACGTACGAGATCGTGCTGCAGCACGCGCCGGACGACAAGGCGAAGCTCAGTATTATTCACGAAATTCAAGTATTATGCGAAGAAAAGCTTGGCAGTAAGGGTCTGGCCTTTTCCTGGGCCGCCAGGGCCTACGCGCTGGCGCCGGGAGATGCGTCGCTGGAGCAAGATCTGGAGCGGCTGGCGCAAGAGGCCGAGGGCTGGGAGGAGCTGGGCGAGCTGTACACCAAACAGGTCGCGCGCGAGACCGACGCCGGGCGACAGGCCGAGCGCCACCGGCAGATCGGTCGGCTCATGCTGCATCGGCTGCGTCGCGCGGACGAAGCGCAGCGCAGCTTCACCGAAGTGCTGGCGCGACGGCCCGACGACGAAGAGGCGCTGGCCACCCTCGAACAGATTTTTTCGCAGGCCGGCGACTTCGCGCAGCTCCTGGGCATCTATCGACGGCGCGAGCAGCAGACCACCGACCCACAGCGGCGCCTGGAGCTGCTGTTCAAGGTCGCCTGGCTCGAAGAGGAGCAGCTCACCGATCCCAACGCGGCCATCATTACCTATCAAAAAGTGCTGGGCGCCGAGCCCGCGCCGGCAGCCCAGGCGCGCGCGCTGCGGGCGCTCGACAAGCTGTATCAGACGATCGGTGATTTTCCGCGGTTGGCCGCGACGCTCGAGCGGCTCTTGCCACTGTCCGCCGACGACCTCGATTTGCAAGTGCAGCTCCACTATCGGCTCGGGCAGCTCTATGCAGGAGCGCTCAAGCGGCCGGGCGACGCGCTGGCGGCCTACAAGCGAGGGCTCGCGCTACAGCCGACGCACAAGCCGACGCAGGCCGCGCTCGAAGAGTGGCTGACCAAAAAAGATGCGCCGGCCGCCGAGCGGACCGACGTCGCGCGCCTGTTCGTGCCCATCTATGAACAGCGCGACGAGCCGGCCAAGCTGGCCGAGACTCTGGCCATTCTTTTGGCCGAGACCAAGGAGCCGGTGGCCGAGCTCGCGCTTCTGCGTCGCATCGGTGATCTCTATGCGCAGCGTCTGGGAGATGCGTCGCGCGCCTACGGCTATGCGGTCAGCGTGTTCGGCCGCGCGCCGGACGACGCGAAGAACCGCGCGCAGATGACGCTTCTGGCCGAGCAGCTCGACCTCACCGATGACCTGGCCATTCGCCTGGGCGACGCCGAAAAGGGCGCCGATACTGCAGGTAACCGCACGCTCGCGCGCGAGCTCGGGTGGGAGCTGGGCCGCCTGTTCGAGGGGCGGCTCGGCATGCCGGACGACGCCGAGGCGGCGTATCGCAGAGTGCTCGCACGCGACCCGGACGACGAGCCGGCGCATGTCGCGCTTGTGCAGCTGTACTCCAGTCGCGAGCGCTGGAACGAGCTGCGTGCCCTGCTGTCGGCGCGAAAAGAGCGGGCGGCCGATCCGGCCGCGCGTCTACAGCTGCTATTTTCGATCGCCGACCTCGACGAGGGCGTGCTCAACGCCGAGCCGGCCGCGATCGCCGACTACAATGAAGTGTTGGCCATCGACCCGGCGTCGGACCGGGCCTTCCGCGCGCTCGATCGCCTGTACGCGGCGGGGCAAAAGTGGGCGCTGCTCGATCAGCTCCTAGCGGGCCG
>JBBQIO010000964.1:0-1759 GCA_038325015.1 Polyangia bacterium | reverse complement strand
GTGACGCCGACCGCGCGCGCCGCTGCGACAGCGACGTCGCTGCGAGTCGCTCTCATGCGCACCGATAGTACCGAACACCGCTCTTACGAGCTGGCGCTGCCCACGCCGACGCCACCGGTCCCGTGGCTGCTCCAAGTGCGCTCAGGCGCTTGGGGCCAAGCCCCTTTTGTCGTCGAGGCCACGGCCCTACTTGCTGGCCAGGCGATCGCCGACGGACGCGGCTCACCGACGGGACAAGTCATCGAGATTTCCCTCACCGACCTGCCAACTGGCACCGATCTGGGTGCCGGCAGCGACGACGGGATGCCGGCCCCCGATGACATGGTCGGGACCGACCTCGCGCCCCCCAAGGCTCCGTGCGATCCGCTAGAGATTCCAAACAGCGCGCAAGGCGTGTTCGTCAGTACACTAGGCAGCGACTCGACCGGGAACGGCGCGCCGCTGACTCCGCTGCAGACCATTGGCAAGGGTCTTTCGGCCGCTGCCGCCGCCGGCAAGCCGTTCGTCTACCTCGATGAGGGGACCTACAGCGAGAGTGTGGTCTTCACCGCCGGGGAGTCAGGGATCATTGTCCGGGGCGGATTCAAAGCGACCGGGGCGTCCTGGAGTCGCGACTGCGACGCTCAATCGCTCACGTTGATCCGATCGCCCGGTGCCGTTGCCGTGGACGTCGCCGGCACATCGACCACGTCCGGAGTGCGCGAGCTGACGGTGGCAACCAAAGCGGTTGGCGCGAGCACTCCAAATGCGCCAGGAGAAGCCGTTTATGGCATTCGCGTCACCGGCGCGTCGACCAAGTTTTCCCTGTTCGCCGTCAGCGTCATCGCCGGCACGGGCGGCGCGGGCGGTACGGCATCGCCAGGAATCACCCCACCTGCGCCGACCAACACGTGCCCGAGCGCATGCTCGGACGGAAGTATGGGAAAGCCCGGATTGAAGGTAGCACCCGGCGGTTCGGGCTCGTTCGGCCCCACCGGCTTTACGCCGGGTAACGGTGTCGACGGCCAGGTCGGCGGCGTCGGGCACAACGGTGTTGCGGGCCCTGCGGCCAGCGACGCCAGCTGCACGTCCTGTCTCAATTGCGGAGGCCTAGTTTGCAGTTGTGCATGTTGCCAAATCGCGCCTTGTAGCACCACGTGTGGTGCTGGAGTGACCGTCAAAGGCGCAGTGTCGACCAACCCTGGCCCGTGCGGATGCGCTGGCGCGGGTGCAACTCCCGGAAAGGCTGGGCATGGCGGCGGCGCGTCGATTGGTCTGTTCGTGAGCGCGGCAACGGTGGCCTCGAGCTTCTCGTCGTTTACGGCCGGGCCCGGCGGGGCAGGGTCGGAGGGTGGAGGCGGCGCCACCGGCGGATCCGGCAGTGCAGGCACGGCTGCGCAAGCGTCGTGCGCCCAGGGCAATTGCACGTGCGCTATCGGTGGTGGATGCACGCCGCAGTGTGGCACCGACCAGCCCACTCTCGTGCTGACCAGTAAAACGGGTACGCCAGGTGGTTCCGGCGGTCCGAGCTCGGCGGGCAGCGGTGGCGCCGGCGGCGCATCGTACGGCGCCGTTCTCGTCGGCAGCGCGACGCTCGTCGACGACAATACCTCGTACGCCAGCGGTGGTGGCGGTGCCGGTGCCGGTGGGGCACCCATGGGAGCGTCAGGCCCGCGCATCGCGTTGTGACGTAACGAGCGGCGCGCCTTTCGCGCGTCAAATAGGCGCGCTGCACGAGCCGAGATGCTCGACTGCATAGCGTGCGAAATGTGCACCCAGG
>JBBQIO010000963.1:0-1772 GCA_038325015.1 Polyangia bacterium | reverse complement strand
CACGCACCCCGGTCGGCGCAATTCGCAAGAGCTCGTCGATCGCCCCCAGTGCGTCGCCATCACGGCCCAGAGCGACCAGCGCGTCCACAGTCGAGGCCATGCGCTCGCGGCCCAGCACTCCGTGAGGAAATCGCTGCGCCTGCTCGTGCCAAAGGGTCAGCGCGCGCTCCGGATTGCCCAGTCGCCGCGCCGCGATCCAGCCGGCTTGATAGAGATCGCTCTCGGCGGCCAAGGCGTCACGCTCTGCCGTGGCCCGTGCACGCAGGCAGGCAATCGCCGCGGCGTCCTCACCGCACATATCGAGATTCGCCGGGCGCGGCGACAGGCCGGCCACGGTCACGCCTTCGAGATGGTCCGCGCCCAAAAGCTCGAGCTCGCCCGGCCGCGGCACATTGGCCGCACCGTGCGCATCGTTCGGCCAACGCTCCTGCGCGCGTACCAAGATCGGTCGAGCGTCCGCCGGCACTGGCGCTACCTCGACAGCACCGTGGCCCACGACCACGCTCGACCGTCCATCGGGCGCCACGTCGATGCGCAAGACCGTTCCCACTACCTTGGCGTCGAAGCCAGGGGTGTGCACGGTCAGGGGCTGCCGTTTTTTACGCGGCAACACGTGCATCAGCACGCTGCCCCGTTCAATGGTCAGCTCCGCCTCATCGCCGGTAAAGCGATCCAGACGCGCCACCGTATCGCCGACGATGACCATGCGCGCGGTGTCCGGCAGCTCGACCACGGTCAGGCTGGGAGCAGGTCCGGAAATGAGCGGCTCACCGACGGCGATTTCGTGCGTCTTGCCGAACGGGCCCTGGCTAAAGGCGGCACGAGAAGCGGTGTGCTGCATGATGAACGCGAACGACAACGCCGCCGCTGCGACCCCCAACGCGCCGGCCGCCATCTGCCAGCGCCAAGGACGCCGTTGCCGCGCTTCGAGTTGGCTTCGGACTCCGTTCCAAACCCGCGCCCGTACCTGGGCCTGCGCCTGCACGATAATCGGACGCTGCTTGCAACGTTCCAGGAGCTCGAGGGCAGCCTGCTGCATGGCGTCGCTCGCGTCCGGAGCCCAGCGCTCGTCGTCGCTGCGCGTCACTTGCCCGCCCCCGTTGCCGTTTGTGGCTGCTGCCGCTGGCGAGCCGCCAATCGCTGTGCGAACTCCTGTCGCGCGTAGTGCAAGCGCGACCAAACCGTCTCAGTCTTGGCACCGACCAACAGGCCAATCTCCTCGCAGGAGTGGCCCTCGAACTCGGCCAAGATGAAGGCCTCACGTTTTTTGGGGGCCAGCTTGTCCAGGATCTCGTAGGCAATCTTGTGCGCTTGCATGACCTCGACGGTGTCGATGGAGCGAATAACTACGCTCTCGTCGTGGTCGCTGTAGTCGAACAGGTGGCGCAGCCGCAGACGTCGCCGGGTCGAGCGTACGACGTTGAACGTGATGCCGTACAGCCAGGTCGTCAGGAGCGAGCTGCCGTCGAAGGTGCCGAGCTTGCGGGCGACGATGAGGAACACCTCTTGGGCGATATCCTCGGCATCGATCGAGGGTCCGCCGATGCGCGCCGCCTTACGAAAGACGAAGTCGAAATGGTCGCGATAGACGCCTTCGAGCGTCAACGGCGCAAGCGGAGTCGTACCCCCCTTTTGCGTCGGCCGGTTCACCAGCGCCACGACGCTTCTGTCCATGACCCACGCCATTGTTGTGTAGATGTCGGCTGCGGCTTCATGGCTTCAAAGTATGCGCGTTCCCGATAGCACAGGATACTCGGGGTCGGGGTCTCAGA
>JBBQIO010000962.1:0-1777 GCA_038325015.1 Polyangia bacterium | reverse complement strand
CCTGCATGATGATTTTTTCTGCAGTGCAGCATGCGTACAGCCGCGCGCCTTTTTGCAGCGCGCGCGGAATGTAGGTGATGGCGACCGACTGCTTGGCGTCGGTCGGGCAGCCGAACGCGCAGTTGTTGCTGCCGGCGCAGTGCTTCTGGTTGCGCATCGCCGGGATCCATTTGTAGCCCAGCTTGTCGGCGCCCTTGACCATCAGCTCGGCGTCACGGCCGACGCTCTCGGGGTCCTGCGGCCCGACGCTGATGCGCTCCTCGACCTTGGCAAAAAATGGGTCGAGCCGCTCCGGCGTCATGTCGGCCAGGCCAAATTCCCACTGCCACCGCTTGAGCACTTTTTCCGGCGTACGCCAGCTCATGCCGCCGTTGATCACCGTCGAGCCACCGACGCAGCGACCCTCGGAAAAGATGATGTTCGGCGTGCCGCGAATCACCGCTGTGCCCGCGTTGCGATAGAGCTTCTTGATCATGGTCGCCGGGTCGAGACCGAAGTCGGCCGACGTGTAGTGGTCGCCCTCTTCGAGGAGGATGACCGAGCGGCCGCCCTCGGCGAGCTCGGCGGCGATCGCGCCTCCGCCCGCACCGGTGCCGATGACCACGACGTCGGCGTCGTCGGTCAAGTCGGCCTTGCCGACGACGTCGTTAAAGCGCATGGCGACGCAGCCTTTCGGATTTGACCAGCTGCACGTGCTCCTCGACGGCGTAGCCGAGAAGCTTGGTGACCTGCGGGTCGGAGTAGTAGCAAATCAGAACCAGCCCCTTGACCCCTTTGATGAGGTCGCGCCGGATGTGCGAACGCGAGCGCACCCAGCTCATTACGTAGCGCTCGCGCCGCGCCAGCGACATCGAAGAAAAGGGCACCAGCGACGGTCCGAGCACGAGCGCTCCCCATTCGAGCAGCCACAGTCCGATGGGAAAGAGCACGCGTAAAAGGCGCGGCATCTGACGCGCGAACCCTTCGACAAGCTCGATGACCGCGTCGGTCGAGACCCGGGGCGCGCCGTCCTCGTGGGGCATGACCACGCTGGCCAGCGCGCGCATCGTCCGGCGCGATCCGGATGAAAGGGTGTGCTCGGTCGTGGAGATCATGAACGGTCGGCCTTTGCTCTGAGACTGCGAGCTTTGCGCGGAGCCGTGCTGCGCACCAGCTCGGGATGAAGAATTTGCACCAGCGTGGCCGAGCGCTCCGCGAATAGTTCGCGCAGCTGCGCGCGCGCTCGCTCGGCTTTTTTCTCGGCGATGAGGCCGACCAGAATGCGCAGGCCCGCTTCGTAGTCGCGGCTCGGCGGCCACGCCCTTGGGAAGCGCTCGCCCAGCTCCAGGAAGATGCGCGCGAACGTATTGAAGACCCAGACCAGCACCAGGCTGCGACTGGCCAGCACCAGCTGGTGAAAAACCGCGACGTCGGCGCGCGCCCACTCGGTCCCCGGCCGGGCTCGGCCGAGACCATCGACGGCTTCGCTGACGTGGGCCAGATCAATGGCCGAGGCCTCGGCCGAGGCGCGATCAAGCACCTCGTCGAGCAGTCGCTCGCGCAACGAAAGCAGCGTCAGCACCGCGCCCAGCCGCTCGCCGGGCGGCGCATCGGCGAAGAGAAAATGGGGCAAGAGGTTGAGCTCGCCGGTGGCGCGCCAATCCAGCACGATCGTCCCGTCGCCCTGGCGCGCGCGCACCAGGTTTTCCGATTCGAGCGTGCGCAGCGCTTCGCGCAGGGTGTTGCGGTTGGTGCCCAGCCGAATGGAAAGCTCGCGCTCGGGCGGCAGTCGCGAGCC
>JBBQIO010000961.1:0-1781 GCA_038325015.1 Polyangia bacterium | reverse complement strand
AAATTCCTGCCCGAGAACACGCCGGCTGCGCGCGCGGAGATGCTCTCGTGGCTGATGTTCGTCGCCACGGGCATCGGCCCGTATTCGGGCCAGGCGGTGCACTTCAAGCACTTCGCGCCCGAGCCGAAGGTCTACGCGGTGAATCGCTACGATTTCGAGGCGTGGCGGCATTGGAAGATCGTCAACGCGCGCCTCGCCGATTGCCGCTGGATGCTCGGCGACCGCTACACACTCGTCGACATGGCCGTGTGGGGCTGGGCGCGCGCGGTGCCGTTCGTGCTCGGCGCCGATGCGTGGCAGCAGCTCGCAAACGTGAAGCGCCTTCTCGATGAAGTCAACGCGCGGCCGGCGGCGCAGCGCGTTGAGGCACTGACGGCAAAGCACGCCTACACGACCGAGATGGACGACGACGCGAAGAAGGCGATGTTCCCGCAGAACGCCCGCCTCGCCGCGTCGAGGGCTGCGTGACCGCCACGCCGTACCGGCGCGCGTTGATCGTCGGCGCCGGCCCAGGCCTTGGCGCCAGCCTCGCGCGCGCCTTCGCGCGCGAGTGCGGGATGCGTGTCGCGGTCGCGGCGCGCCGGCGCGATCAGCTCGAGGCGATCGCTGCCGAGACCGGCGCCGTGCCGCTGGTGGCCGATGCCAGCAACGCGACCGCCGTCGGCGCGCTGTTCGATGCGGCCGCGCAGGCGCTTGGTGGCGCGCCCGACGTCGTCGTCTACAACGCCAGCCAGCGGGTTCGCGGGCCGTTTGTCGAGGTCGACGCCGAGGCAGTCGCGCGCGCTATCGACGTCACCGCGATGGCGGCCTTTCGCGTCGCCCAGCAGGCCGTGCGGCGCATGCTGCCCGAGCGGCACGGTGCGGTGCTCTTCACAGGCGCTTCGGCCGGGGTCAAGGGATTTGCGCAATCGGCCGCGTTCGCGATGGGTAAGTTCGCACTGCGCGGCCTCGCGCAGAGCATGGCGCGCGAGCTGGCGCCACAAGGCATCCATGTTGCTCACGTCGTCGTCGACGGTGGAATCCGTCCCGTCGGCACGCCGAACGACGGCCAAGACGTGCACCTCGACCCCGACGCCATTGCTGCCACCTATGTGCCCTGCTTGCGCAACCGCGCAGCGTCTGGTCCTGGGAGATCGAGGTGCGGCCCTGGGTCGAGCGCTTCTGAGCGGTGTGCGCCGCACGAAGACGAAGATCCCGTTTCTGGCCACGGCTCCAGGGAAGCCTATCGACGTGAGCCGAGTAACGCTGAGGTCGGGCGTGTAAGTTCGCTGGCCCTACAGCAGACATTCAACGGCCCGACGACGCGGTGCCCAGCCGCCTTCCCGTAGGTCTGCAGTTCACCGCAGACCAGACATTGGCGTCCGCAGGGCCTGTGCGTCGCGGTGACCGGTGTGTGGCCGATACCGTGAGCACAATGGTCGAAGTCGACCGGCCGGAATCGCTGCATTGAGCACTCTCAAGCCGGCGCGGCGAAGGGCAGCAGCGGGTCCAGGCTGTGTGAAAACGAGTTGATGGCTTGAGGTCGCTCGCTTAAATTGCGGCAACGTCACTTCGGTCCACAACATGAAGCGATTCGTCGAAGGCGAGGATCGAACCCAGATCACGCTGCTGCCCGAATGCCTGGACGACTACGTCGGTGAGGACAACCCGGTGCGGGTCGTTGAGGTCTTCGTCGACGAACTCGATCTCGCAGGGCTGGGCTTCGAAGGTGTTGACCCCGCCGCCACTGGTCGACCGGCGTACCACCCGTCGGTGCTGCTGAAGATCTACATCTACGGCTA
>JBBQIO010000960.1:0-1781 GCA_038325015.1 Polyangia bacterium | reverse complement strand
GGACGAGCGCGACCAGCTCCGGCACGAGGTCCGGATGGCAACCGCCGACGCCGCTCAGCGTCAACTCGCGCTCCGTCAACGCACGCCAGCCGTCGAGTGCCGGTGCTGCGTCTGGCGCGCCGTCGACGAAGAGCACAGCGGCCCCCGGAGGGGCAAGCGCGAGCGCCAGCGTTTGTCCGCGCGCGCTGGCCGTGGTTTCGAACAGCGGCTCGATCGGGTCTTTTTGATCGGTGCCGAGCGCGCGCATCAGTCCATCGGCGCCCAACGTCGCGGCGTCGCCAAAGGGCAGCGCCCGCAGCGCCCCTTGGGCCAGCGCACGAGCCCGTCGCGGTTCGTCGTCATCGAGCACGATGGCCTCGGCGCCGATCGCGCGCACCAGCGCCAGGGTCAACGCGCCGACCAGGTCACCACCGACAATCAGCGCCACTGCGCCGGGTGCAACGCCGGCGCGACAGACCGACGCGTACGCGGAAGCCCCATCGGCCGCAAGCGCCGCCAGCGGCCACAGCGCGTCGTCGGCGAACGTCAGAGCGCCATCGAGCGGACAGAGGAAACGCGCCGGCACGGTCTCGTGCGATGCCAGCCCCGCCCGTGGCGCGCGCGATGGGCAGTGCAGCACCCGTCCCCGCCGACAAAACGCACAGTCGCCGCACGGCAAAGTAGCCGGGACCAGCACCGAGCGCCCGAGCCAATCGGTGGCCGCCTCGCCAGTCGCGACGACCTTGCCTACGGTCGCCGCCTCGGGTTTTTGGCCGAGCGCGATAGCGCGGGCGGCGACCACGACTTCGTCCGGACCCGGCATGCGGCGCGTCGCCGAGCTCGCCCAAAGCCGGCCTGCGTCGAGTCGGTAGCGAACCAAAGAATCGGCAGACAAAGCGAGCCGCGACGACTATTCGTGCGTGGATTCTTCGTCGGACAGGACGTCGTGCATCTCCACTTCACTGGCGTCGTCGGCCGGCATCGCGGTCGAGACCGAGGTGTGGTCCTCGGTGCCAAAGGCAGCGACGTGCGGATCGGTCGCGATCAAGTCGGGCGGAAACGCGTGCGTCGCAGGGGCGGCCGCCGTCTTGGCTGGCGAACCGAGCGGTCCGCGTTCGCGCGCATAGCGTTCAAGCGCCGTGCACAGCTCCTCGTACGAGATCATCCTGTGGCTCCTCCTCGTCGGCAGCGTAGAGCCGCCGCCAAGAACCGTCAATCTTCGACTACCGGGATATGGACGTGTCGGGGCGCGCCGGCTCGCTCGACGGTGATGTCCAGAGCGCTGGCGCCGCGCAGCGCCTGCCATAGCCGCGCCAGGTCGTCGGGCTGCTCGAGCGAGACGCCATTGACCTGGACGACAACGTCGCCGGCCTGGAGGTCGACACCAGCGAGCCGCGGATCGCCGGGAAACAGCGCCTTGAGACGCCATCCGGAAAAGCGCCCCTGCGCAAAATGCGGCTCGACGTCGACGTGCTGCAAAAAGCGCCCGGGCGAGTCGGCCAAGACCGCGTCCAGCGTACGGCGATGCACGACGGCGCTGGCCGCAGCGATCGGGGCGGGCAGCAGCGGGGCAGGGGCTTCGATCGGTGGCGGGTGCGAGATCGGCGCCGGCGCCGGCGTCGGCTGTGGTGCGCTGGCGCAGCCGAGCATTCCGACAACCCCTGCGAGCCCGACCCAAATCGCGCGGCTCACGTCCACCCTCCGATGCGCTCCTGCAGCACCGCTTCGATGGCGCGATGGACCTCGTCGATCGAGCCACTGCCGTCGACCGTCACGGCATCGACCTTCGGTGCCAGCAGCCG
>JBBQIO010000959.1:0-1790 GCA_038325015.1 Polyangia bacterium | reverse complement strand
GACACCGCATGAGGGTTTGCGGCGCCGAGCGCATTCGGTTCTAATCCCACAGCCATGCCGCGCCTCCTTGCCACCGCCACCGGCAGCGTTCCGGGGCTCGACGCCAGCCCGGATCGCACCCTGGTGGCGTGCAGCACCAATACACAACTCAATCTCTATCGCAGCGACGATCTAGCGACCCCGCTGGCCTCGGTCGCGCTTCCCGGCGACGGTCCCACCGAGCTACTCTTCACCGCCCCCAAGGCGCCGACCGCCGCGCCACGGCTTCTCGTGTTTCAGCAGCTGGCCGAGGTGACGCTGGCCATCGGGTATGCGCTGCCGCAGCTGACCATCATCGGCGCGCTCGAGCTGGTCGGCCGGGTGACGCCTTTGGCCACGACCCACGACCGCGTCTTTTGCACCAGCGTCGATCGCGATGTGCCGCGGCTGATCACGTTCACCGCGCGCAATCTGGCGGTCGACCCGGTGGCCGGGCTGCGCGTGCCGCTCGAGATGGTCGCCGCCGCGCCCGAGGGGCGCTTCGTCATCGCCGGGCGCGATCAGCCCCTCGAAGGCTGGGACCCGCGCCGTCAACGCGCGGTGCTGCGTTTCAATCTGCCGCTGCGCAAGCCTTTTTTGGGCGGCTTCGCTTGGAAGGAGCGACTGTTCTGGGCGGCGCTCAACGCGTCCAGCGGCCCGCTAGAAATCTACCGATTTTCCGACGGCAGGCAGCAGGCGCATGTCGAGTTCGGCGGGCCGATCCTTGGAGTGAGCGGGACGCCGCAGTCGTCGCGGCTACTGGTGGCGTTCGGCGAAGCGCCCTATCCTGGGCAAAAAACCGTCGCTCCGGCCAAGCTGCATTCGCTCGACCTGGCGAGCCAGGAGCGTCGCGAGATCGCGATTCCCGAAGGCGACGGCAACGACCGCGTCGCTGCATTCTTGCTGCTGGACGGCGAGAGCCCGTCGGTGCTCTTTGCCTCCTGCGACGGGCGGTTGAGCGCACAGCCGCTCCCGGTCGAGACGAGCGAGGCGCCGGCCGAGGCCGCGCCGCCGGTTCTGCGCGACGGCCCGGTGCGGCTGCCCAATATGGCACCGGCGGCAGCGGCCCCGGCCCCCGCCTGGGGACGCCGCGCGAACGCCGTGCTGGTCGAGGACGAGGGCGACGAGACGGACGAGAACGACGAGGGCGACGGTGAGACCGACGGCGCGCCGCCCGAGCTCGCCAAGAGCAGCGCCGACCCGAAGCGGCTCCTGCCGACGGCAGCCAAGGGGGTGCTTCCCACCGCGCCGACGCGCCCGTTGCCCACCACTCGGCCGGACCATTGGCGGGACGCTCTGTTGGCTTGGTCGGCCGGCGGCCATCCGCTGAAGCTTCCCGCCGACTCCCCACTGGTACAGGTGAGCGAGCGCTTCAAGCTGCCGGCCGCGGCGTCGATCGCGCTGGCCTGCGTGTATGCCGCCTGGCTCGACGGCGAGGGCGAGCGCGGAGCAGCTGCCGCCAAGGTTGCGACGGCCGTGGTCGCAGCCCTTGGCCCGCCTTCGGCGCGCGCCTGGAACGAAGCGCTCGGCACCGGAGAGCTCGCAGCGGCCGGCCTGGCGCGCGCCGCCCATGGACGGCTGCGACTAAGGGGCGCAGTCGCACGCTTCCTCGATCAGCGCCCACCCAAGGTCGTGCTGCGCGTGGCGGCCGTGGCTCACCCGCACAGCGAGGCCGTCCGCACGACCCACCTCGTCGTTAGCCCCCTCACCGGCGAGCCTCTTTGGGCCGCGCTGGGCGCGCGCGTCGGCCAAACCCTGGCCCTGATCGATCC
>JBBQIO010000958.1:0-1795 GCA_038325015.1 Polyangia bacterium | reverse complement strand
GTGCCGGCGGCGCTAGTGCGCCAGGCCGCGCGCCTGTATGCGACCGGCAATGCCGGAGGCGTGCGCGGCGACAAGACCGTCAATGGCGCGATCTACTACGGCCTCGGCGTCACGGAGCACGCCCAGGGCTCGACGATGGTGATCGGCATCGCCAACCTCGCGATGGCCACCGGCAACATCGGCCGCGCCGGGGTGGGCGTCAACCCGCTGCGGGGCCAGAACAACGTGCAGGGGTCGTGCGACATGGGCTCGTTCCCGCACGAGCTGCCCGGTTATCGTCACGTCGGCGGTGCCGAGGTGCGCGAGTTGTTCGGCAAGGCCTGGGGCGTGACCATCCTGGCCGAACCTGGCTTGCGCATTCCCAACATGTTCGATGCGGCCTTGGCCGGCGAGTTCAAGGGCTTGTATTGCCAGGGCGAGGACATCGTGCAGTCCGACCCCGACACCCAGCACGTCGCCGCGGCGCTGCAGGCGATGGAATGCGTCGTTGTGCAAGACATCTTCCTCAACGAGACCGCCAAGTACGCGCATGTGTTCCTGCCGGGCTCGTCGTTCCTCGAGAAGGACGGCACGTTCACCAACGCCGAACGCCGCATCTCGCGGGTGCGCAAGGTGATGCCGCCGCTGTCGGGCGTGGGCGACTGGGAGGCGACGTGCATGCTGGCGAGCGCGCTCGGGTACCCCATGGTGTACACGCATCCGAGCGAGATCATGGACGAGATCGCGGCGTTGACGCCGACGTTCTCGGGCGTGAGTTTCGACAAGATCGACCGCCTGGGCAGCGTGCAGTGGCCCTGCAACGACCTCACGGACGAGGCCGGCACCGACATCATGCACGTCGACCGTTTCGTGCGCGGCAAGGGCCGCTTCGTGATCACGCAGTACGTGGCCACCGACGAGAAGGTCACGCGCAGGTTTCCGCTGCTGCTCACTACCGGGCGCATCCTGTCGCAGTACAACGTCGGCGCGCAGACGCGGCGCACGCCCAACTCGCTGTGGCACGACGAAGACCGGCTCGAGATCCATCCGCATGATGCGCTCGATCGCGGCGTGAAGGATGGCGACTGGGTCGGCATCGAGAGCCGCTCGGGCGAGACCGTGCTGCGCGCCACGCTCACCGAGCGCGTGCAGCCGGGGGTTGTCTACACGACGTTCCACTTCCCCGAGTCGGGCGCCAACGTCATCACCACCGACAGCTCCGACTGGGCGACCAACTGCCCCGAGTACAAGGTCACGGCAGTGCAGGTGATGCCGGTGGCGCAGCCGTCGACGTGGCAGCGGGCGTACAAGGATTTCAACGACGACCAGGAACGCCATCTCGCCGACGCCCGTCTCGCCGGCGTCGTCAACGCCCCGTTGGGCGTGGGCGGAAAGTGAAGCCTGGCGAACCCGGCGCGACCCAGATCGCCGCTGGCGCGGACAGGGGTGCGCAGCGGTTCGACGTGCGGGTGCGCCGCCAGGGCGCCCTCACGCTCGTCGATGATTGGCTGGCGGATGAAGTACCGGTCGCCCTGGTCTTCAACGGCATCTCGCACGCGGTGATGCTCGCCACGCCGCTCGAGCTGGAGGATTTCGCGCTGGGCTTCGGCCTCACCGAAGGGCTGCTCGCGCAGGCCGACGAGTTGTACGGCGTCGATGTGCTGCCCGACCCGGCGGGCGTGCGCGTTGAGATGGAAGTCTCGAGCGCCTGCTTCGCGCGGCTGAAGGATCGGCGGCGTTCGATGGCCGGACGCACCGGCTGCGGCCTGTGCGGCACCGAAAGTCTCGAACAGGTCGAGCCGCCGATGGCGCCGCT
>JBBQIO010000957.1:0-1796 GCA_038325015.1 Polyangia bacterium | reverse complement strand
GAAACATGAAATGACGCAGCGCAGATTCGCCGAACGGTTTGAGCGTGACGGTGACCCCAGGAGGATAGTGGCGCGCGGGGTGCGGCATGTTGGGGCGGACCAGGTGCGGCGACATGCCGACGGCGGACAGGAGATTGGAGGTCAGCGACAGGTGCATCATCTCCTCGCCAGCGACGGAGATGAGGACGCGCCGCCAGCGATCGATGGCCAAAAGTTGCTCGCTCGTGACCCCCTCGTCGGTGCGCTGCTTGAGCGTGAAGGCGGCGAACAAGTACTCGCACATCAAACCGTGCTCGAGCTCGGCGGCGGCGCACAGCATGTAGAGCAGCGCCTCGCGATGCTCGATGACGAACGGAACGTCACCCGCGACCATGCGGTGCAGTGGTGCAGTTTGGAGCTTGGTCATGTGGCGGCCGAGGCTATCGCAACAGAGCCGGCGGTCAAACCCCTGCGTGAGCCATGGATCAGAGGCAGTGGTTGACGGCGCCCTTGGGCACTGGCGTACCGGGCGTCCAGCGCGCGGCCCCGAACGTGGTCCCAATCAGATCGAGATCGATCGGCTGATGCACCCGACCAGCGCCGGCGCCACAGAACACGTCGGCCGAGCGCGTGGCACCGACCAGCAGCACGCTCGCTTGAGTCGCGCCGACGACGAGCCCAGGTAACCACACGGAGAAGCGCCCATCGGGATCGACCGCGGTCGAAAAGGTTGCGAGCGCAACCGATCCCGGGGGATCGGTAACGCGACGGAGGGCGCCGTCGATCGATCCGCCGGAGCCGCCGGAGCCGCCGGAGCCGCCGGAGCCGCCGGAGCCGCCGGAGCCGCCGGAGCCGCCGCCAAGGCCGCCGTCGACCCCAGAGGCGGTAAATTCCAGCTCGGCCCACAGCGAAAGTGGGATCGCCCCGGCGAGCTGCGCGGTCAAGATCCAGTTTCCACTCAGGTCGCCGAGCTGGCTCGACACCGCTGATAGATCTGGCGCCATCGGCTCCGGCGTCTGGACGACGACCCCGGCGTCCACCGAGTTGCGCGGAAAGCAGCTCTGCGGCACGTCGCTGAGCAGCAGCGTCGGACTGTCGGGTCGGGCGGCGAAGGTCGAGCCCGCCAAATCGATCGACAGTGGCTTGGAGACATCGCCCGCCGCCGTTCCGCAAAATGCAGTCGTGCTCTGCGTCGACGCGGACAGGACGACATTGGCGGTCACCGCTACGTTGAGCCCGGGCGTCGATCCGGCTGCCAACACCAGCGGCTCAGCGTCGAGCACAAACGTGCCGTCAGAGCCAACCATGCTGTCGGTCTCGACGACCGGCGGGTCGGTAGCCGGGTTGGCCGTGACCAGCCACAGCTTGGCGTGCAGCGGAATCGGCTTTTGCGTCACGTCCATCTGCAGCTCGGCGCGCAGCCCGAGATTGAGCCCGCCGGCCAAGAGCGCGTGCAACAACCACATGCCGCTGAGATCTTGTAGCGAGCTCAGGACCACCATTTGATCGACGCCCCCGCCCCCGTCGGGTCGGCGCGCCATCCAGTCGTTGAAGTCGTCGCGTGCATTGTGGCAACCGGCGACCAAGCACAGGGCGAGCCACAGCCGCTTCATCGCCATGAGTGCGCCTCCAGATCGAGGATCAGAAATTCGCGCTGATCTTGATAGGTGCCGTTGGTGGTCGGCTTTTGCATGCTGTCGCTGACAACGAACGGCAAATAATATTGATAATTGAACGTCGCCGAGAGATCGATGCGATGGGTGAGCGCCACCACCCCGCCGATGCCGGCTTCGACGTGGCTGTTCTCGCCGAAGCCT
>JBBQIO010000956.1:0-1800 GCA_038325015.1 Polyangia bacterium | reverse complement strand
CGCGCTCGAACCGACCTTCGGCGGCATCAAGCTCGAAGACATCCAGGCGCCGGAGGGTTGTTACGTCGAGGAGCCGCTCAAAAAGCGGCTGCAGATTCCCGTGTTTCACGACGACCAACACGGCACGGCGATCATCTCGGGCGCGGCGCTGCTCAATGCGCTCGTGCTGCAGCGCAAAAATATTGCCGAGGTCAAGGTCACGGTCAACGGGGCCGGCGCCTCGGCCATCGCTTGCGCCAACTTCTACATCTCGCTTGGCGTGCAGCGCGACAACGTCACGCTCGTCGACAGCCAGGGCGTGGTCTACACCGGGCGCACCAAGGGCATGAACAGCTTCAAAGAGGCGTTCGCGCGGGACACCCACTTGCGCACGCTGGCCGATGCCATGGCGGGGGCCGACGTGTTCCTCGGCTGCAGCGTCGCCGGCACGGTTACGCCGGAGATGATCGCGTCGATGGGCGAGCGGCCGATCGTGTTTGCGCTGGCCAATCCCGATCCGGAGATCGGCTACGACGAGGCGCGCGCCGTGCGCACGGATCTGGTGATGGCGACGGGGCGCAGCGACTTTCCCAATCAGGTGAACAACGTTCTGGGATTTCCCTTCATCTTTCGCGGCGCGCTCGACGTGCGTGCCAAAGAGATCAACGAACCCATGAAAGTCGCCGCGGCGCAGGCGCTGGCGGCGCTGGCCAAAGAGGACGTGCCCGAGTCGGTGGCCACGGCGTACGGCGCCACCAGCTTCCGCTTTGGCCCCGAGTACATTATTCCCAAGCCGTTCGATCAGCGCGTCTTGTGGTGGGTGGCGCCGGCGGTGGCCAAGGCGGCGATGGACAGCGGCGTGGCGCGTAAAAGCATCGACATCGACGACTACATCGAGACGCTGCGGCAAAAAGCCGGCGGCGCCCCCGAGGTGCTGCGTCGCATCGTGCTCAAGGCCAAGCAGTCGCCGCGCCGCATTGTCTTTCCCGAGGGCGAGCAGATCAAGGTCTTGCGCGCGTGTCGTCAGATCGTCGACGAGGGGATCGCGCGCCCGATCCTTTTGGGCAGCGCCAAGGAGATCGCGTCACAGGTCGAGGCGCTCGACCTCGGCGATCTGGCCAGCCGCGTCGATCTCGTCGAGCCGCGCGCTGGCGAGCACCTCGATCGCTACATCGATGAGTACTTTCGCCTGCGGCAGCGCAAGGGAATCACGCGCGAGGCGGCGCGCCGCGTGCTCAGCCGGCGCAATGCGTTTGGCATGATGATGGTCCGGCTCGGCGACGCCGACGGGCTGGTCTCGGGCTTGACCATGAGCTACGCCGACACCATTCGCCCGGCGCTCGAAATCATCGGCACGCGGCCGGACGTCAAGCGGGTCACCGGGATGTACCTGGTGCTGCTCAAGAATGGCGACGTGAAGTTTTTCGCCGACGCGACGGTCAATGTCGATCCCGACGCCGAGACGCTGGCCGAGATCGCGGTGCAGGTCTCCGATGCGGTACGCGAGTTCGATGTCACGCCGCACGTGGCGATGGTGTCGTTCTCCAACTTCGGGTCGGTGCGCCATCCCCACACCGACAAAGTGTCGCGCGCGGTCGAGCTGGTGCGACGGCTGCGACCAAACCTGGAGGTCGACGGCGAGATGCAGCTCGACACGGCGCTCGACTTCGAGTTTCAAAAGGAGAGCTTTCCGTTCACTCGCCTGACCCAGGCGGCCAATGTGCTGGTGTTTCCGTCCCTCGAAGCCGGGAATGTCGCCTACAAGCTGATGGCGTCACTCGGCGGCGCCACGCTGGTCGGCCCCATCTTGCTCGGTGTGCA
>JBBQIO010000955.1:0-1802 GCA_038325015.1 Polyangia bacterium | reverse complement strand
TCACCCTTCGCCTTGATCGCGGCGATGCCGCGGGCCTCCTGCGGCATCTCGGGCATGGCCATCGCTTCGACGCTCACCGCGTCGTCGGCGAACAGCGTCTTCAGCGCTTCCTCGTTCTTGCCCGCGCGACACAAGCTTACGTACTTGTTCGCGACTTCCGTTGTCTGGTCTGTCTTGGCCATGGCGGCTTCCTCTCAGATTGATGCCGAACGACGCCGGGAGTGGCGGCGCGGATCGAGTCTAGCGACGTGCGCGTCCCCGCGGCCATCGCGCTCAGCCTTTCCGTTCGACGAACGCCAGCATCTGTCGCGCCACGCGCAGGACGTGGCGCTGCTTCAAACGGCTCGCGAACAAGCGATTCGCCGCAGCGCGCAGCGTCGCAGCCAACTCGTCCGAAACGCCGAGCGCGATCTCACCCTGCACCGCGCACCAGGTCTTGAGCAGGTGGGCAGCGAAGATCGGCACGCCGATACCGTGGTCGAGCAGGGCCGCCGTACAGCGCGGCTCGAACGCCGCGGGATCGTCCACCTGCCATCGCTGCAATGCGGTCACGGCGCTCGTTTGCGGGTCGAGAAAGTCACTGTTGCGGCCGACGAACATCGAAAGCTGCAGCAAGCCCTGCTGCCACAGCGCCGGAAGCCGCGTGCATAGCAGCCGTACCGCATGGCCAAAGGTGAGCGCATGGGTGAAGTCCAGCCAGCCGATGGCTTCGCCGACCTTGTTGTCGCTGCGCTGCTGGTGGCGTTCATCGAAGTGGAGGAGATGCAGTGCGGCGGCAGCCATCAAGGCCTCGTACGTGGCGAGTGGGTCGCCGCCGGCCGACGCTGCCGTCGCAGCGAGACACTGGCGTACGCTCTGGCCAACGAATGCACTGGCATCGATCGCCGCCGCGCGCGCCGCCGCGCCCGGCCGCCACGACGACAGCGCCGGCGCGTAGGCACGGAAATCTGGCAGCAGATCTTCGCGCGTGGCTCGCACCAGCGAGCGCGACCAGGGAAGCAGCAGACCACGCATTGGGTCCGTCCCAAGGCGCAGCACCAGGCCGCGCAGATGCTGCAGGTAGATCAGCGAATGGCCGAAGTCGTTGTAGTGGGCAAGCGCCGCCGCGGCGAGCGTCGGCTTGACCGCCTCGAACGCCAGGCCCGCATCGCAGGCGCCGTGCAGTAGACGCGCCGCGCGCGCTTCGTCCTGCGCTTCCACTGCGGCCAGGAAGTGCACTTCGTCCCAAGGCAGAGCGCCGGTGGCGTGGGGCCAGAGAGGCTCGCGCAGGCTATCGTCGGCGATGTACGACAAGGCCTCGGTGGCGCAGGCTAGGCGCTCGGCGTCATCGACCAGCGAGTCGCGCAGCACAAACCAGGCTTCGGCCGCGGCATAGGCATGGGTCATGCCGTCGCGGAGCCGCTCGTGCGTGTGCGCGATCGCACGCGCCAGCGCCAGCTCGGCCGGCGCGCCGGCCTGCGCGAGACGTGCCAGCTCCCTGGCGATCCGCGGCGTGTCGTTGTCGCCGACCGCACTGTCGAGTTGCGCGAGCGTATGGTCGAGGCGCTGCTGGCGCGGCGGGTCGCTCGTGTCGACCCAGATCGCGCCATCGTCGACCTTGACCGGATAGATGCGCAGCGCGTCGCCGCCGTACTTGTTTGCGCCGCTGCGCAGATCGAACTTCCAGTTGTGCCAATGGCAGGTCAACACACAATCCGCGCCGAGCGTTCCTTCGACGAGCGGATAGCCCTCGTGCGGGCAGCGGTTGTTGCACGCATGGGCCGCGCCGTCATGGAGGAAGAGCGCGATCTGCTTGTCGCCGA
>JBBQIO010000954.1:0-1802 GCA_038325015.1 Polyangia bacterium | reverse complement strand
TGCGTGATCCGGCCGATGCCGCTTTGACCCGCGCACAGCCGCTGCCACGTGTCTTGGTGGCCGATGCCGAGCGGCGTGACCAGTCCCAGGCCGGTGACTGCGACTCTACGATTCATCGCGATCGCTCAGCTGGCGGTGTGCGCTTTGATGTATTCCACGGCGTCTTTGACGGTTTTGATCTGCTCGGTGTCTTCGTCGGGGATCTCGATCGAGAACGCCTCTTCGAGGGCCAGCACCAGCTCGACGACCGCGAGCGAGTCCGCCTTGAAGTCCTCGGTGAACGAGGCCTCGGGCTTGACCTGCTCGGGGCTGACTTCCAGCTGCGTACAGATGATCTCTTTGACCTTCTGCTCGATATCCATGTGTATGTCGCTCCTCGTCAATGACCAAAATTCGGCGCAACCTTAGAGCCGCCCATCGAGCGCGTCAACCTCACATCAAGAGGCCGCCGTTGACGCGCAGGACCTGGCCGGTCACGTAGGACGCGCCGCGGCTGACTAAAAAGCGCACTGCGTCGGCGATCTCCTCGGGGCGGCCGATGCGACCGAGCGGGATCTGCTTCATCAAAAGCGCGCGCTGCTCGTCCGAGACGTGCGCGCTGGTCATGTCGGTTTCAACGAACCCCGGCGTCACACAGTTGACGGTGACGGCGCGGCTGGCGAGCTCTTTGGCGAGCGCGCGGGTCATGCCGATGAGGCCCGCTTTGGCCGATGCGTAGCTCACTTGGCCGGCGTTGCCCGACTCGCCGACCACCGACGAGATATTGACGATGCGACCGGCGGGCGACTTCAAAAGGTAGCGCGCCGCCGCCTTGGCGCAGTGAAACGCGCCCGACAGATTGACGTCGAGCGTGCGCTGCCAGTCGTCTTTTTTGGTGCGCAGGAGCAGTCCATCGATGGCGATGCCGGCGTTGTTGACCAGCACGTCGAGTCGCCCCTGTTCGGTGGCGATCTTCTTAATCGCGGCGTCGACGGCATCACCGTCGGCGATATCGAACCGCGCCAGCGCACCGCGTCCGCCGGCGGCCTGGATGGCGGCCAGCGTCTCCTCGGCAGCGGCGACATTGGCCGCGTAGTTGACGACGACGAACAGCCCCTCTTTGGCCAGCGCCAGCGCGATCGCACGGCCAATGCCGCGCGATCCCCCGGTGACCAAGGCCACGCGAGACTCGGGTTCCGAGCCAGTCTGGGGCTGAGCGTCAGCCATGGGCCGTCTCCTTGTCGAGCTCGGGCAGGGGTTTGAGCGGCACCGTCGGCAAGATGCGCTTGTGCAAGCCGGCCAGCACCGCCCCGGGGCCGACCTCGTAGACCTCGAGCGGCGACTCTTCGCCCGTTGACCATTGCGCCAAATGGCGCACCGACTCCTCCCAGCGGACGCTGCCCGTGACCTGCTTCCACAAGAGGCCCGGCATGTGCGAGGCCGTGCGATTGGGCTCCGCGGTGACGTTGTGGATGACCGGAATGCGCGCGTCCCGGAACGTCACCTTTTGCAGCGCCGCGTCGAGCTTCGCCGCGGCCGGCGCCATCAGCGCGGAATGGAACGGCGCCGACACCGGCAGCGCCTTGACTAGTTTGGCGCCCTTTTGTTTGCACAGCAACATGGCGCGCTCGACCGCGCCTTTGTGGCCCGAGATGACGACCTGCCCAGCGCCGTTGAAGTTGGCCGGCTGACAGGCGTCGCTCGCGTCGGGACTGGCCTCCGAGCAGCTATCCGCGACGGTGCGCGCCTCCAAGCCAACGATTGCGGCCATGGCCCCTACCCCTTCGGGGACCGCCTCCTGCATAAACTGTCCGCGCAGATGG
>JBBQIO010000953.1:0-1819 GCA_038325015.1 Polyangia bacterium | reverse complement strand
TGCACACAAGCCGGAGACCGCGGCATCGTCGACCACCACGCCAAGCTCGGCCGCGTCCGCCGGCAGCGCGAACGCACCGGCGAGCACCAACGGTCCCAAGACGTGCAACAGCGATCTGGACTGCGGACAGAGCCAGCTGTGCATTCGCAATCAGTGCGTCGACATCACGCCGCAGCTCGCCGAATGCCAGTCGGTGCGCGTGCATTTCCAGCTCGATTCCTCCGACGTCGCAGGTGCGGACAAAGAGGTCCTCAACCGCAGCGCGCGCTGTTTGCGTGCGGATCAGCAGCTGCACGTGACCATCGGCGGCAACGCCGACGAGCGCGGCACCGAAGATTACAATCTGGCGCTCGGCGATCGCCGAGCCACAGCGGTCAAGCGCTATTTGGAAGCGCTGGGCGCATCGGACACGCAGCTCAAGACCGTCAGCTACGGCAAAGAGAAGCCGCTGTGCACCGAGCACGACGACGAGTGCTGGCAGAAGAATCGCCGCGCCGAGCTCGGCGTCAGCGCCTCGCGCAAGAAGTAAGGCCCTGACTTACTGCGGCGGCGCCGTCGTCGCTTCGACGTAGGCCTTGGTCGTCTCTGCCTCGTCGAGAAAACCCACAATACGTCCATCGGCATCGACCACCGGCAGCTCATGCACGTCGTTGGCGAGCAACACGCGCGCGGCATGACTCAAGTCGTCGTCGGGCGAAAGCACGATCGCCGGCTGCATCAAGTCGGCGGCTAGCGCCCACGACACCCCGTCGGGGAGCGAGGTCAAAACGCGCAGTGTATCGGCGGAGATGACGCCCTTGACCGCATTGCTGTCGTCGAGAACCGGGAACGCCATTTGCCAGGGCTGCTCGGCCGCGCGGCGGAGCACGTCCACGGCGGGCGACGCGGCGGTGAAGCTGACGAAGGTACGATCCGCGCGCATCACGTCGCGCACCCGAATCGTGCGCATGAGCTCGGGTAAAAGAAGGCGACGATGCACGGCGGAATCGGCGCGCGTCCCGACCTGGGCGTCGTACAGCGAATGCTTGCGCAGGATGATGAACGCGATGCCGCCCGACAGCATCAGCGGCACCAGGAGATCGTAGCTGCCGGCCAGCTCGCTGACCAAGATGAGGGCGCTCAACGGCACATGCGCGATGCCGCCAAAGAAGGTGCCCATCCCGACCAGGGCGAACGCTCCGGGGTCGATGCTGGGATCATGCAGGAGCATTTGTGCTGCACGGCCAAAGGCGCCGCCCAAGATTCCGCCGAGCGCTAAAGAGGGCGCAAAATCGCCGGCGCTGCCGCCGGAGCCGATGGTCAACGAGGCGGCGAAGAGCTTGGCCACGAACAGGAGCAGCAGGAGCTCAACGCCGCGCCACCCGTCGGGCAGCCACACCGAGCCGGTGATGGCCATCTGCGCCGCGCCATAGCCGCCGCCCAGGAGCCCCAGACCCTGGCCCGGCGTACCGACGCGCCAACCGAAATAGAGCAGCACCGGCAGCGTGAACACGCCGAGCGCAAGGCCGCCGATGCCAGGGCGAATCCACGTCGGCCCGGGCAAGCGCGCGGTCCAGCGCTGCACGAGGCGCAACGTTTCGACAAAGCGCCCTGATAGGAGCGCCGCAAGCACGGCCATTAGCCCGTAGAGCGGCAGCTGCGAAGCGTGAAACGGATAGTGCGCAGCGTGCGCGAACATCGTTGATTCGCCGAAGATGGAGATGACGATCGAGTAGGCGACGACGCTGGCCAATACGGCCGGGATGAGCGCGTCGCTCTCGAAATCGTCGCGATAGAGCACCTCGACGGCGAACAGCGCGGCGCCAAGCGGCGTGCGGAA
>JBBQIO010000952.1:0-1822 GCA_038325015.1 Polyangia bacterium | reverse complement strand
GGCGCCAGCTGCGCCACTCCAGCGTGAAAAGTCGCCGGCGGCGGAACAAAGCCGTAGGCCAGATAAAACGGCAGCGCCGCCTCGTTGACTGCGATCGGCCAACCCGACGTGTGCAGCGAAGCGATCGTCGAACCGACACGGAGGACGCCGTCGCCGAGGCAGTAAAAGAGCGGCTTTTTTCCCACCCGGTCGCGCGCCACGAGCGCGCGTTTTTGTCGCCGATCCCAGAGAATGAACGCGAACATGCCGCTCAGCCGCTCGACGACCTCGTCGCCCCACACCTCGTAGCCGCGCACGATCACTTCGGTGTCGGAGCGCGAGGCGAACTTTTGGCCGCGCCGCTCGAGCTCGGCGCGCAGCGCGTGATGGTTGTAGATCTCGCCGTTGAAACAGACCTGCGTGTCCGGCGTCGAACCCTCCATCGGCTGCGCGCCCGCCGGTGAAAGGTCGATGATCTTGAGGCGCCGATGCACGAAGCGGCAGTGCTCGTCGGCGTAAAACCCTTCGGCGTCGGGACCGCGATGCGCCAGCGATTGCGAGATCTGCTGGGCGCTGCCGGGCGGCAACTTACCGACTGCGCCAATCGCGCCGAAGATCCCACACATCAGTATTCGTCCTCGGGGATGTCGCGGCGCGTTTTGACGGCCAGCGCCTTTTCGTCCTTCTCGGTCAGCGCGCGAATCGGCTTGGCCGGGACCCCGCCCAGGACCTGGCGTTGGGCGTGCTCACCCGCCAGCACGCCGCCCATGCCCAGAATGCTCTGGTCGCCGAGGCGCGCACCCGGCGCCACTTTGACCTCCGAGCCGAGGTAGCAAAAATCTCCGACCTCGATGGGGCGAGTCTCCTGTCGATTGTGGGTCCACAGAGACGAGTTGCGCCCGGCGACGATGGTGTTCTTGCCCAGACGAATGCGATCCGTGAAGTCGATGTGGTGGCCCGAAACGACATAGGCGCCGGCGCCGAGCACGAAGCGCGGGTCGGTCCGCGTGGTGGCGTCATTGTCGGGGATCGAGTTGATCACGTTGAAGCGCAAGATCGTCGCGTAACGGCCGAGCGCGATTTCGTCGCCGCCGCGCAGAAGATTGCAAAAGCCGATGTGGGCGTTCTCGTCGAGCTGCACGCGACGCGTGCGGTAAAGGACGTTGCCGTGGCCGATGCGCGCTCCGGCTTTGACGGTGAGCTGGTCGACATCGAGGATCGACAGACCGATGTGGGCACCGTTGGCCACGTCGAAACCGAACAGCCGGCGGTAGACCAGCGGCTTGAGCACCGGCGGCAAAAGCGCGGCGCCAACGTGGGCGAGCGTGCGCAGGGTCGAGAGGAGCTTCACGCTGCGAGGCCTCGTTCGACGGCAGCGACGAAACGCGGCGCCTGGATTCGCAACGACCAGGAGCGCTCGACATCGGCGCGGCCGGCCTCGCCCAGTCGGCGTCGCAGCGCCGCATCGTCGATCAGGGACTCCAGTCGGTCGACCCATTCGGACGCTGTGTCGGCCCACAAACCGGTCTCGCCCGGGCGCACCAAATCACGCGCCACGCCGACGGGCGAGGCGACGACCGGCACGCCCACGGCCATGTACTGCACCGCCTTGAAGCCCGACTTGCCGAGCGCCCACTCATCGTCCGCCAAAGGATAGAGGCCGATGTCGAGCGACTGAAAATCGGCCAGCTCGCGGTCGAGCTCCCAGCTGCGCAAATCGACGTCGAGGCCCGGCACGCGCAGCGCGTCCGGCACACTCGTCCACTCGGATCCGACGATGCGCAATTCAAAGGGCCGACGGCGTGCGAGCGCGGTCAGCGCCGGAAAGATCGCCTTGAGATAG
>JBBQIO010000951.1:0-1825 GCA_038325015.1 Polyangia bacterium | reverse complement strand
AGCAGCTTGAGCGAGTTTTGATCGATCTTTCGCAAGCTGAGGGAGAAATCGGCTCCGGCGCACGGCGTCGATGCAGCGACGCAGACAAGGATCGTCGGCACCCGCCTGATCTGTCGCGTCTTCATCCTTAGTTGATCATGGCGACGGGTGCAAGCACAACGTCTGGAGTGCGACCTTGGGGGGCAATGTCCCGACGTCGGCCATTGCGGACCCGCGTGGGCGAGTTCTGGTCGTGCCGCCGGCAACGGCGCGGTAAAGTGATGCCGGGTCGCGGATCTTAGAAGGGCTTATGACACTGTCCAGCGTCGAGGTCTCTTCGATTCGTTTCCGGGGATGGGAATTGCGTCCGCTCGAAAGAGCGCTGCTCGTGGATGGCCGCCCGGTCCAGATCGGCAGCCGGGCCTACGACGTTCTGCTCATCCTGGCCCGGCACAGCGGCAAGGCAGTACGCAAGGAGCAGCTTCTCGAAGCGGCATGGCCCGGGCTCGTCGTCGAAGAAAACAACGTCTCGGTCCAGGTCGCTGCCTTGCGCAAGTTGCTCGGCGCGCACGCGATTTCGACGGTTCCCGGCATCGGCTACCAGCTGAGCGCGCAGCCGGCCGCCGAGGCAACCCCGAACCCACCGACTGAGGAAGGCGTCGTCGGAGCTTCGGCCAGTGCAGCCTCGCGCCGCAGGGCCGCCGGTGTAGAGCTGGTCGGCCGCGAAACGGAAATCGAAGCCTTGATAGGCCGCGCCGGCTCAGTGCCGTTGCTGAGCATCACCGGAACCGGCGGTGTGGGCAAGACGTCGTTGGCGCGCGCGATCTTGTCCCGACACGAGTCCGCATGGCGAGACGGCATTCACTGGATCGATCTGGCCCCTCTGCGCGACGGCGCTCAGCTTCCGAAGCTGATCGCGGCCGCGCTCGGCATCGAGCTCGAAGGCTCGGTGCATGCCGAGGAAGATCTGACCTCAGCGCTCGCGCACGTCCGCGCCCTGATCGTCGTCGACAACTGCGAGCACCTGTTGGCGGACGTCGCTGGTTTTATCGGAGCTGCGATCGAGAGAGCTCCCTCGGTGCGCTGGTTGGCCACGTCGCAAGTGCCGCTGCACGTCAATGGCGAATTCGTGTACCGCCTGGGACCGCTCGAGGTTCCAAGTGAGCATATGTCGGTCGCCGATGCCCTCCGTTGCGGAGCGCTGGCCTTGCTCTGCCAGCGTGTCGCTGCCGCGGACCAGCACTTCAGGCTCGACTCACGCAATTTCGCGATGGCCGTCGACCTTTGCCGGCAGCTCGACGGACTGCCGCTGGCAATCGAGATGTCGGCGACACGTATTGCCTCGCTCGGGCTCGAGGGGGTCCATACGCAATTGGGTCAACGGCTGCGCCTGCTGGCCGGTCCGCGAGTCGGTCCGGGCCGCCACCACACGCTGCGGAGCACATTCGATTGGAGCCATGACCTTCTGCCCGCGGTCGAGCAGAAGGTGTTCAGACGGCTGGAACCGTTCGTCGGCGGCTTCCGCAGCGCGATGGCGCAGCGACTTGCGTGCGACCCCGCAGACGAGCCCGGCGGGCTTGTCGACTGGAACGCGCTCGAAGCACTGAGTGCCTTGGTTGACAAGTCACTGGTGCATCGGAGCGTCGAGGAGCCGGGGCGATTCTTTCTGTTCGAGAGCGCGCGCGAGTACGCTGCCGAACGGCTCGAACGAAGCGGCGAAGCGGATCGCGTGCGCAGCCGCTACGCTCAGGTCGTGGCGGAGTGGTTCGCGTCGGCGCGCGCCGATCAGGAGCGGCTCAACGATCAACAATGGAAGGCGCGGTACGTGCCCGAGCGCCACAATGTC
>JBBQIO010000950.1:0-1830 GCA_038325015.1 Polyangia bacterium | reverse complement strand
AGCCCCGATGCCTTGGCGGCCACGTCGCTCTGCACCGCACCGAGCGCGCGAATCGCGGCCAGCGGCTGCGGCAAAAGATCGCCGAACGCGGCGTTCCACGCATCGGGATCGACGTTGTCGCCCATGGCCATGAGCAGCCCGCCGCCCGCTTCGACGAATTTGCGCAGCGCGCCCACGTCGAGGTCGGCTTTGACGTTGCACAGGACGACCACGTCGCTTTGTGAAAGCGGGCTCGCGGGCGACCCGCTCGACTGCAGCTCCTCGACCCCGACGGTCGAGACCTGCAAGAGCGGCGTGTTGAGCGCGGCTTCGAGGAAAAAAAGCTCGTCGAGACGCCGCGTGGCGCGGGGATCACCGTCGACGAGCAGCACGCGTAAGCGGCGGGCAGCATGGTAGCGAGCGGCGCGCTGGTCGTCGGCCGCAAGCTGGTCCGGCGGCAGCGACACGACGAGATCGTGATCGGCGGCATCGCCGCTGGGCAGAACGTAGGTGAACGCTTTGTCGCGCGTCTCACCCGGTGCGAGCGCCACGGTCGAAGACGCGACAGGCCGCCCGTCGACCGATAGGGTAGCGAGCAGCGACGTCGGCAGAGGCGCGAAGTTGCTCACCTCAGCGACGACGCGGAGCGCGCGATTTTCACCCGCGTGGTGACCGTCGACGTCGGCATCCCCGCTGTGCAGCCCCGTCGTCACGCGCAAATCAGTCAGCGCGTGGTTGCCGTGCTCTTTGCCATCGTCGCCCAAATCGATGACCACCAGCCCGGTGAGCTCGGCGGCCCCGGGAATGCCGGCGCGCCAGCCGTGCGCAGCCAGGTCCGACAAAAGGTAGATGCGCCGTTCAGGATGGCGCGCCCGGCCGAGCAGCACCGCCGCCTGTTTGAGGGCGGCCGGAAGATCCGTCGCCCGCGCCGTCGGAATGACAGCGTCGATCTTGGCCGACGCCACGGCGCGCTCGGTGGTCCACTCGGGCCACGCTGCCCGCCCGGTCGACGACGGACGCGAGCCACGCACCACGGCCAGCTCGCTGCCGGCGCCGAGCGCATCGACGATGCCGTGCGCACGCCGCTTGGCGACGTCGAGCAGCGTCGGGCCGCCGGCCGAATATTGCATCGACAGAGAATCGTCGACGATCAAGACGGCGCTCTGCACCGCCCCGTCGGTGACCGGCAACGGGCTGTGCGCGCGCAGAAAAGGCTTGGCCAAGATCAGCGGCACCACGATCATCCCGGCGACGCGGCAGCACAAGAGCAAGAGCTCACGCGGCCGGCTACGGCGGGTCACTTTTTTTTCGCTGCGTCGCAGCAAAAATAGCGCAGCAAATTTTCGCACCGGAGCTGTGCGGCGCGAGATCAGATGCACCAGGAGCGGAATCGCCCCAAGCACCACGAACGCGGCGAAGCCAGGAACGAGGAAGCTCATTTGCGCGCACGCCGCACGCCGCGCAAAAGGTCCCTGAGAACGTCGGCCGGCGGCCGCCGCGTGTCGGCCACCAGATACTCGACATCGCCATCGCCGAGCGCGCGCCGGTAGCCGCTCATGAAGCGGTCGAGCTCGGCCAGATATTCGGCACGCACCGCCGGCGGATCGCACAAAAAGGGCGCGGCGCCGGGCTCGCCCGCGAGCGGCTCGAGCGGCTCGAACTGGGCCGGCTCGACGAACGGCAGCGTCAGCTCATCACCGTCGAGCACGTGCCAGACGACGACGTCGTGCTGGCGGGCACGCAGGCTGCGCAATAAATGCTGCACTGCAACATCATCTTGGTCGAACAGGTCCGAGAGCACGACGATCAACGACCGCCGCGCGGCTCGCTCCGAGAGCGCCGAGAGCGCCG
>JBBQIO010000949.1:0-1842 GCA_038325015.1 Polyangia bacterium | reverse complement strand
TCTCCGCCTCGAGCTCGGCGAGTGAAAATTCGATGTACAGGGTTCCTTTTGCGCCGGCAATCCCGCGGATCGGCCTGGCGATGCGCAACGCGTCTCCACGCAGCTCCACCTGCGCCACTGGCACCGATTTCAGCTTCTCTTTGATCATCGTCGCTGCTTTCCACGACGCAAGCACGCTGCCCTCTTCGCGCAATACGAGCGCTGCTTTGGCGCCGCGTGTGGCAGCGAGGCCTTCGAGCAAGCCGCGCACGCCTTCTTCGTTATCGAAGTCGAGACCCGGACCGACCGCTTCGCCGAGCAAGGCGGCGACCGCATCGGCGCGATCGCGTTCGCTGCGGGTGGCGCTCTCGACCATGCGCGCGGGAAAGAACCACAGCATGAACGCCGAGACGACGGTCAAGATCGCCACGACGCAAAGAGTGAGCTTGGCGCGTAAGGAGGCGTTGGCAAACGCTCGCATCATCTACGACGTACCCTTCGCACGATCAGCAACAAGGCGATCCAGGCCCATGGCGCGCCCGACGCCGAACAGCGAGACTTCGTGAGCTGCGGCGCTGCTGCTGCACCCGCCTTCTCTGCTCCCACGTAGCTGAACGCGGAGGCTAGCGCTGCGTCTTGTCCGTCGGGATTCTGCACCCGCAGATCGACGACGCCAGAAGTGTTCTGCGGCGAAGCGAAGGTGATGTGTGCCGCATCGGTGACCGTCGCACCGGTGACGGGCAAGCCACCGAGGTAAACCTTCGCGCCAGCGACGAAGGCCCCGCCTTCCACTGTCACGCTCGTTCCGCCATCGACGGAGCCTTCACTCGGTGAGATCGCGCTGAGCTTCGGCGCCGAAATGTACGTAAAAGTCGCGCTGGCCTGCTTGCCATCGCCGTTGACGATCGCCAGCGTGACCGGGCCTGGTGCGTGAGCCGGCATGAGCGCACGAAGGAGGGTCGGTTCGAATCCCGACAGTGGCTGCGCTTGCCCGTCGACTTGCAACTGGGTGTTCGAGAAGAAGCCCGTGCCGACGATGCTCACTTCAACACCGCGCTCTGGCCCGGAGCTCGGGCTCACGCTCACCGCAGTGGGTGCTTGCCCGACGATCTTCAGGTGATCGATGTATTGACTGCGGAAACAGTCGCTGTTGCCCACGCTCACCGCGTACACGCCAGGAGGCTCGCTCTGGATCGTCGTCACGTCGATCTGCGTGGCGCTCACGAACGCGGAAGGGAGTTGCACGCCGTTGATGGTGACCCAGTCATCCGCTCTGAAACGACTGCCGTTCAGGGTGAGAGTCCCACCCAGCGGAATCTCATTTGCCGAGAGTGTGGTCGTCATCGGTCGCAACGTGGCGACCTCACGGAACACTCCGCTTTGCTCCCCCGCCCGGCCGACGATGAAGCGCGTAGGATCGCCGGGGTCGCGCAAGATCCGGCGGTTCAGTCGTGGGAAGATGCCGGAGAATAGCACCTGAGAGCAGCGGTTCGCGCGCGAATACTTGAACACACTGTTGCCAGCCGCACCGAGGAGATCACCGTCGAGATTTTCAGCGAGTGAGGTCGACGCGGGAGAGAGCGGAAGAGCGGCGCGCGCTTGCAGATCGTAGATCTGCTGTGACGCGACCAATGTTCCGCTGCTCGAATGAAAGAACTCCGCGGTCTGACCGTACTGGATATTTTGCCACAATCCCGAGCCCGACGTATCGAAGAGGGCGCCGCTCGAAGCGACAAAGACGCCGGTGTCTTCTGCCGAGACCGCGAGGATGCTGCCGCCGTAGAAGGGCCCGTCGGTGAGGACGGTCGGGAGCGAAGGACCCGGTGAACGAGTCACGAGGATACCGTACGGCACTCCATCCGG
>JBBQIO010000948.1:0-1845 GCA_038325015.1 Polyangia bacterium | reverse complement strand
TTGAGCGCAACCGCGATGGCCGCGGTGGTCTGGTTGTGCGGGCCGCCTTGCAAGCCGGGGAACACCGCTTTGTCGATGGCCGACGCGTGCTCTTTGGTGCACATCAGCATGCCGCCGCGCGGGCCGCGCAGCGTCTTGTGGGTGGTGGTGGAGATGACCGGCGCATGGCCAACCGGTGAAGGATGTGCGCCGCCAGCGACTAGGCCGGCAATGTGAGCGATGTCGGCAACCAGGACCGCGCCGACTTCTTGTGCGATCGATGCAAACCCGGCAAAGTCGATCTGACGCGGTACCGCGGTGCCGCCACACCACAAGATCTTGGGCCGCTCTTTTTGCGCCAGCGCCCGCACTTCGTCGAGGTCGATGCGGCCGGTATCGCGTCGCACACCGTAGCTGACAGAGCGAAAAAACTTGCCGGAGATGCTCACCGCCCAGCCGTGCGTCAGATGCCCGCCGGCCGGCAAGCCGAGCCCCATCACCGTGTCACCGGGCTTGCAGAAAGCCAGGTAGACGGCCAGGTTGGCCGGCGACCCGGAGTAGGGTTGCACGTTGGCGTGCTCGACGCCAAACAGCGACTTGGCGCGGTCGATAGCCAGCTGCTCGATGGGGTCGATGTTCTGTTGACCCTCGTAGTAGCGCTTGCCGGGATAGCCTTCTGAGTACTTGTTCTGCAGCACCGAGCCCGATGCGCCAAGGACCGCCTTCGACACATAATTCTCGGAGGCGATGAGGCGGATTTTCTGCCGCTGGCGCACTTCTTCGTGACGGATGAGGTCGGCGATCTGGGGATCGACTGTAGCGAGGCTCGGCTCTGCGTCGACGCTGTGCATGGCGAGGTTGTAGCACCGCGCCTCCCAGCTGCCAAGACAGCCAGTCGTGCTAGCTTGATGCGCGATGTTCGTGCCCAGCCTGGAAGAGTTCCGCGCCCGCGCCGCCGACGGCGCGCTGTGCCCGGTGTATCGCGAGATCCTCCTCGACACCGACACGCCGGTATCGGCGTTTGCCAAGCTTGGTGGCGGCGAGGGCAGCTTTCTTCTCGAGTCGGTGGTGGGCGGCGAGACCTGGGCGGCGTACAGCTTTGTCGGCGTGGGGGCGCTAGCCTTTGTGTCGGCGCGCGGCGAGAATATTTCGATCCGCTGGGTAGATGCAGCCGGTGACCGCCTGGAACAGCGACGGGCAGCCGACCCGACGCGGGTACTGGAAGAGCTTTTGGCTGCGCATCGTGCGGTGCCGGTGGCGGGTTTGCCGCGTTTTGCCGGCGGAGCGGTCGGATGGCTCACCTACGATGTCGCGCGGTCTTTCGAGCAACTTCCCTCGACGCTGCCGGATCGGCTCGAGCTGCCCGAAGCCTCCTTCGTGCTGACCGATACGCTGGTCATCTTCGACAACCTGCGCCAGACGGTAAAAGTCGTGGCCACCGCGCGCACCGACGGCGGCGATCTCGAGGCTAGCTGGCGCGGGGCCTGCGCGCGCATCGATGCCATCGTCGACAAGCTCGCCGAGCCGACCCCCAAGCTCAAGCCGCTGTCGCTCAGCGCGGCGGCGCGTCCGGCTGATTTCACGACGGAGACGCCGCGCGAAGACTTTCTTCGCCAGGTCACCGCGGCCAAAGAATACATCCTGGCCGGCGACGCGTTTCAGGTGGTGCTGTCGCAGCGATTGTCGGCCAAGGCGACGGCGGCGCCATTTGATGTCTACCGCGCCCTCCGCGTCGTCAACCCGTCGCCGTACATGTTTCATCTGGTGCTGCCCGAGGCCACTGTCACTGGCGCCTCGCCCGAGGTGTTGGTGCGCGTCGAGGGTGGCCGCATCCAGGTGCGTCCGCTGGCCGGCACGCGCCCGCGC
>JBBQIO010000947.1:0-1856 GCA_038325015.1 Polyangia bacterium | reverse complement strand
GACGTTGAACAGGGTCAGGCAATTGAACAGGGGCGCCACTGAAGTTCCGGTGGGGCACCAATAGAAACTCCCGCCCCAGCGCGGCTCCCAGCTCTTGGTCAGATGCCAGACGAAGGCGACGGTGCGGTTGGCACCCAGGTCACGATGCGGCAAAGAGTGGTCGCCGGGCAGGTACAGGCTGGCGCCGATGGTCAATGCGCCGGAGCAGTCGCGCTGCGACAGCCGGGCCATGAGCTGGCGACTCGGCTGACTCTGAAACAGTCGCTTACATTCGACGAGCGCGGCGGGAAAGTCGCTCTCGGCGTAGAGATTGTGGTGGTGGTAGTGAAAGTTCGGATCGGTGTGCTCGTACGGCTTCCAGGCATTGCACCGATCTAAGTCCTGGTAAACGCGCTCGGCGAATTCGGACGACAGCGCATCGCGAATGACCACGGCGCGGCCGGCGACGAGCTGCGCCGAGACGGCCTCGAGTAGCGCCTCATCGGCAAATAGGCCGCCGTGGACGAGCTCTTTGAGCCCCGGTTCATCGCTGGGTGCCGGCGTGGGCCCTGGCTCGGCCCTGCTCGCCAACCGCTGAAGAATTCCGCTGCGCTCGAGACGACTGCAAAAGTCGCCGAGCTCGGCCAAGGTCACCTTGGGTCCAAGCATGGCGAGCACCGACTCCAACGACGCGGGCATGCTGAAGGCCAGTACGATCCGGAACAGATGAGTGGGCAGCGTCAAGGTACGACCGAGCGCGACGACCTCGACGCCCGCGGCGCCGAGCATCCGAAAAGAGACGCTCGACGAAAGCTGATACTGCGACCCGCTCACCGGGACGGTTACGGCGTCGTCCATCTCAACCCCACAGCATGTTCATGGTGCGTCAGCGCGGGCGTCTTCGGCGGCCTCGGGCGCCTGCAGCATCTGGTCGCGGAGCACGATGGCGTTGTCCCGCACGACCGCGATGATTTGTGCCAGCTGCTCGATCGAAGGCAGCGGCTGCGCCAGCACGGCACGTATGCACAGCTGCCTCTCTTGCAGAATGACTCCGCCGATGAGCAGCCGCGCGCCAAGCTCGATCGCTCGTCGCGCAGACGCGCCATCCGCCGGGCAAAGCGGCGCGGTCAAGAGCATCCAGGCTTGCCCATGGGCGACCACCAGCCGAGCCTCGACCACCTGCGTCGGCTGATTGACCGGCCAGCCGAGACGCAGAAGGTCGGCGCTGTGCTCGATCACCGCTTCGGACCAATGCACGGGCAACTGTTCGAAGAGCTGCCGCCACTGCACTAGCCCAAGGGTCGAAGAGGGATCGCTCACGTGACTTCCGATTCTACCTTACGCGACGGTTTACTTCGGCGCGCAGCGCGTCCACGTCGAACGGCTTGTTGATGTGCAGCCGCCCGACGGTCTCAAGGAACTTGCTGGCGCGCGGAGTGAACGCACCGCCGGTCAGGAACACGACTTGCTCGGACTGCTCGGGGGCGTCGCGCTGCAGCTGCTCGTAAAAATCCATCCCGGTCACCTGCGGCATCATTAGGTCGCACAAGATGACGTCGAATCGCTCGCCACTTCGGATGGCCGCGAGTGCCGCGGTCGCGCTGTCCATGCTCACCACGCTGTGCTCGCGCGATAGGACCCGGGAGACCGCTTGGGCCAAAATCGGCTCGTCGTCGACGACCAACACGCGCCCGCGCCGAGTCTGCGCCGGACGCGGCACCGGGGTCGGCGGCTCCGGCTGCGTCAGCCGCGAGACCGGCGTCAGGGTGATGCGAAACGTGCTGCCACGCTGCACATCGCGGTCGAAATCGATGGTGCCGCCCATCGCCGTCAGGAGGCGATGGCAGATCGACAGCCCCAAGCCGGTGCCGACCCCC
>JBBQIO010000946.1:0-1859 GCA_038325015.1 Polyangia bacterium | reverse complement strand
ATTCGAAGCTCGAAGACGGAGTGACCACGGTCCTCTCGAAGACTGCGCTCATCTACGGGCAGATGAACGAGCCGCCCGGCGCACGCGCGCGCGTAGCCCTGTCGGCGCTGACCTGCGCCGAATATTTCCGCGACGAGCTCGGGCAGGACGTTCTCCTGTTCATCGACAACATCTTCCGCTTCACGCAGGCCGGCTCCGAAGTCTCGGCGCTCCTCGGCCGCATCCCGTCGGCCGTCGGTTATCAGCCCACGCTGTCGACGGAGATGGGCGGCTTGCAGGAGCGCATCACGTCGACCAACAAGGGCTCGGTCACGTCGGTGCAGGCGATCTACGTGCCGGCCGACGACTCGACCGACCCGGCGCCGGCGACGGCCTTCGCCCACCTGGACGCGACCACCGTTCTGTCGCGCGCCATCACCGAGCTGGGAATTTATCCGGCCGTCGATCCGCTCGATTCGACGTCGACCATCCTGTCGCCGGCGGTGGTCGGTCAAGAGCACTACCAGTGCGCACGTGACGTGCAGCGCGTGCTCCAGAAATACAAAGAGCTCCAGGACATCATCGCCATTCTCGGCATGGACGAGCTCTCCGAAGACGACAAGCAGCTGGTCGGTCGCGCGCGCAAGATTCAGCGCTTTTTCTCGCAGCCGTTTTTCGTCGCCAAAGGATTCACCGGCGTCGACGGAAAGTACGTCGAACGCAAAGACACCATCGCTTCGTTCCGCGGCCTGGTCGACGGCAAGTACGATCACCTGCCGGAGCAGGCGTTCTTCATGTGCGGCGGGATTGAAGACGCGATCGCCAAGGCGGAGCAGCTGGCCAAGGAAGCCGGCTGATGAAGGTCGAAGTCGTGACCCCAAAAGGGGTCGCCGTGGCTGGCCAGGCCGACGCCGTGACCGCGCCCGGCGTGGTCGGCGAGATGGGCATCCTGCCGGGCCACAGCCCGCTCATCACGGCGCTCAAGTCGGGCGTCCTGACGGTGCGCTCGGCCGGCAATGACCAGGTCTATGCAGTGGGCCGCGGGTACGCCGAGATCAAAGGCGATGACGTGGTCATTCTCGTCGAGACGGCGATCCCCGCCGACAGCGTCGACGACGCCGCGGCGCGCCAAGCGCTGGGCGAGGCCGAAGAGGCGCTCAAAGCGTGGAAGCAGCCGGCCGACGGAACGCCGGCCCAGGTCACGCAGGCCGATCTACAGAATCGCATCGACTGGGCGCACGCCCAGCTCGACTCCAAAAAACCTCACTAGCCGAACAGCGACGAAACCGACCGGCCGTCGTGGATGCGGGTGATGGCCTCGGCCAGAAGCGGCGCCACCGACAACACCTGAATCTTGGGATGGCTGCGTTCCGGTGTCAGCGGAATCGTGTTGGTCACGATCAGGTGCTCGAGCCGCGACTTACCTAGCCGCTCCAGGGCGCGCCCCGACAGCACCGGATGCACCACCGCCGCGGTCACGCTGCGCGCGCCGCTGGCCAGGAGAAACTCGGTGGCCTCGAAGATCGTTCCCCCGGTGGCGATCTCGTCGTCGACCAAGAGGCACTGCTTGCCGCGCACGTCGCCGACCAGCGCCACCGGCCGCGCCTTCTCGTCGTCGCCAGAGCGCCGCTTGTCGATGAACGCCATCGGCAGCTCCAGACGCTTGGCGAATCGTCCCGCATCCTTGGCCTCGCCGACGTCGGCCGCGACGACGACGGCGTCGTCGAACTCGGCCAGCCCGGTGCGCCGGAGGTAATCGCACAGCACCGGCACCGCGGTCAGGTGGTCGGCCGGCATACTGAAGAACCCCTGAATCTGCGGCGAATGCAGGTCGATGGTCAGCACCCGGTCGGCGCCGGCCGTGGCCAACAGGTCGGCCA
>JBBQIO010000945.1:0-1872 GCA_038325015.1 Polyangia bacterium | reverse complement strand
TTCGTGTCGGTCATGCGATGCCCCCTCCGCGCCGGCTACTCCTCCGTACCGTAGTCGAGCGGTGGGGAAAAGCTAGACGGTGAGAGCGGCTCGCACGGCGCGCGCCAGGTCGACCCTGCGGAAAGGCTTGCGCAACAGCGTGAGCCCCATCGTTTCCTCCAGCTCGTCGGCGACGCCGCCGGAAAAGCCCGATGTCAGCAACACCTTCTTGTCGGGCCAGCGCTGGAGTACCAGCTTCGCCAGCTCATAGCCGTCGATCTCACCGGGCATGACGAGGTCGGTGAATACCAGATCGATGCGATCGGAATCGTCTTCGAGCAGGGCAAATGCCGCGTCGCCGGTAACGGCCTCGATGACGCTATAACCCAGTGATGACAGCTGATCCTTAGCCGTCGCGCGGACGAACTCATTGTCCTCGACGAGCAGGATACTCTCGCCGCCGCCAGCCGATGCCGGCGTCTTCGATTCTCCGAGGCCCTCTGTCCCGGTCTTCACCACGCGCGGCAAGTAGACGCGCACGATCGTGCCAAGGCCCGGTGGGCTCGTTATGCGGATGACGCCGCCGGACTGGTGCACGAAACCGTGCACCATGCTGAGCCCCAACCCCGTGCCATGACCAGGGCCCTTGGTCGTGAAGAACGGCTCGAAGGCCTTTGCAATCGTCTCCGGACTCATGCCCGAGCCCGTGTCGGTAAGCTCGATCAACACATGATCGCCCTGCAGGATGTCGTCGCCGGTGCCGCTCGCGGCGTTGCGCACGCTGATCGTGAGCTTGCCGCCGGTCGGCATGGCATCACGGGCGTTGTTGGCCAGATTGACGATGCAGCTGTCGAGCTGCGCGCCGTCAACCTCGACCATCCACGTGTCGGGAGAGGCGTCGAACGCGACCTTGATTTTCTCGCCGATCGTACGCTCGATCAGCTTCAGGACCTCAGCCACCTTCACGCCGACGTCGGTGATCTTGGGATCGAGTGGCTGGCGGCGCGAGAAGGCAAGCAGGCTGCGCGTCAGCTCCGCGCCGCGCAGTGCGCCGCCGATTGCGCTGTCGATCAGCACCGGCGTTTCGGGGTCGCGGTGCGGCCGTTCGGCCAGCATGTCGAGATTGCCGATGATCACCGCGAGATAGTTGTTGAGATCGTGCGCCAGCCCGCCGGTCAACCTGCCGATCGCATCCATGCGCTGGGCCTCGCGCAGCTGCTGCTCGACCTTCAGTCGCTCCGTGACGTCGGCGATGAAGCCCTCGACGGCTGCCACCGCGCCGTTCGGCGAATAAATACCCTGGCTTCGCTCCCAAACCCAGCGCCACGATCCGTCGGCATGGCGCACGCGATATTCGCATTCGTTGGGCAGGTGTGTGGCGAGCTTCGCCTGTCCCACCCGCCGGACACGCTCCCGATCGTCGGGATGAATGAGCTGGCCGTAGGTGATGCCACCGCCGGTGAGGTCGGCCGGGGTAACGCCCAGCAACTCGCGGCAACCCTCGCTGACGAATTCCATCGTCCGCTCGTGGTCGTCGCGGCAACGGAAGGCGACGCCCGGCAGGTTGCCGAGCAGTGTGACGTGACGGCGCGTGGCCTCGCGCAATTCGTCCGTGCGTTCCGTCACCAGCCGGTCGAGATTGACGCTGAGCTCGGCCAACTCGCTTTGGCTGGCGCGCAGCGCCTGGGCGACCTTGTCGCGCTGCGTTATCTCTTCGCGCAACTCGACCTCGGCGCGAGCCAGCTCCTTGTTGCGCAACATGGCCGCGTCGTAGACCGACATCAGGAGATTGAGAATCTGCGAACGGCCGGCGGTGATGGAATGCCGCTTGCCGTTGAAGACGATCTCGGCCGGCATACCCGGCTGCTCGATCTGGGGTGCTCCGCGGTTGGC
>JBBQIO010000944.1:0-1873 GCA_038325015.1 Polyangia bacterium | reverse complement strand
CCGGCCCGGTCGAGCTGCTCGTCGACCTCGACGACTTTCGATCCGCCGCAAATCGTCAATGTCGCGGTGGTCGACGGCGGGACTGCGACGCTGGCGCCGCGCTGCCCGTATGTCGATGACGTGTGCTGCCCGGGGACGATTCCCGACGCGGCGAATACCGACTAATAGACGAGTAAACGGTCCAGGTTTTCGCGCTCCCAGCGACGGGCGACTTGATGCTGCGCGAAGCTGGCCTCCTCCTGCATGAAGGCCGGCGTGTGGAACCGCCGCCGCCCGCCGACCACCGGGATGTCGTGCTTTTGGTGCAGCATCTCGTGATAGACGATCCACTCGACGAACAGGCGCGGAACGAACGCGCGGTCGAGCGAGGGATGGATGCGAATCAGCCGATCCTCGACGGAATAGGAGCCCATCTTGATGGAGCGGCGCGGCCGTCGTTTGCCCACCGGCAGGCGCTGCCCCCAGGTGATGCGCGCGTCGATCGCGTTGCCGAAGTAGCGGCGGTTGAGCTCGGCGTAAATCGCGGCCAGCTCATGCACCTGGCCGGCGGTCGTCAAGGTCACGAGGCGAGGCGCGCGCCGACGTGCGTAGCGAATCGTGCGCTGATGATCCTCGATGTACAGGCCGAGCGCGCGCGACGCGGCGCGGTCGTTGCGCGCGACGTAGCGGCCGAGCGCCCGGACGATGTCCGCGTCGGCGTCGAGAAACATGTGGTGTAGCCGCAGGCGATACTGGCCCTTTTGCCGGCGCACCGAGATCATCGTGTAGCAATTGTCGGTGATGGTCAGGATGAGACGGCGGTCGACGATGTGCGTCGCGACACGCGATTCGAGCGCGCGACGGGCGACCTCGCGATCGCCCCCCTCGACCGGCAGCCCGATGCGCGGCAGATCGATCGAAACCGGACGCGGACGAGTCGCTGGGCGCGGCGTCAGATCGCTCTGGTCGAGCGCACGCAGCGCGGGCTGAGCGAGACGGGCGGCACGGGCGCGGCCTGGCGCGAGCTCGTCACAGAAAGCGAAACTGGCCTGCAAAGGCTGCCTCACGCGGGGTCCCCTCCGAGGAGATGCGCCGAGCTACGAACGCGGCGAGGAGAAAGTATATCGGCGGCCGTATCGGCGATCAATTTCCTGTGCTTTACGGCGCGTGCTCGGCTGGGAAGGAGCAGTGGGTCACAGCGAAAGCCAATCGCGTTCTTGCTGCGCGGTGCGTCATGATCATACGCTTTCGTCCTAACCTTTGGGTAAGGAGCACGCGCATGAATGGACAATCAATGAAGACGTGGGCTGGACTGGTCGCCTGCGGGCTTCTCAGCATGGGCGTGGCGGCCTGCGGTAGCAGCTCCACCAAGCACAAGCCCGACATGGCAGGGCCTGGCGGGGACATGTCGGCGGGCGAGGACATGGCCGTCGGAGATGATATGCCGACTCCGGAGACGCGTATCGCGCAGATCACGGTAGCGGACGTTTCGGGGACGGTCTACGCGTCGGACGGCAGTGACGGCGGCACGCCCTACGCCAGCACACACGTCTTGGCGACGCAGGTCAGCTTTCCCACAGGAGCCAATCCCGGCGCGCCGTTGGATCCATTCAATGGCTGCACGGTCAATCGTTATCACGCTACGGTTAACAACCTGCCTCATCAGGACTTCAATGCCGGCAAAGTGACCGTCACGGGTTACGACCACACCGATCACTTCGGCGTCGACGTGACCGCGCCGACGCCAATGCCGGGCGTCACCGACCCAGCGATTGGCTGTGGCTGGGGTCAGTTACCGTCGCCAGCTCCCGCAGGCGTGGGTTATTACCATTGCGCCTTCACCCCCTCGGGCACGAGCGTCGACCACGTCATCTTCCCGTACGCGACTGTCCCC
>JBBQIO010000943.1:0-1875 GCA_038325015.1 Polyangia bacterium | reverse complement strand
CGTCTGCACGAGCACAACCAGGCCGCCGAGGCACAGGCCGTCGACCAGCAGGCGGTGCGGATTGTTGGCCTGAGCGCTGCGGACCACGTCGCCCATCAGAAGCGGCCGCACCAAGTTCAGGGCGGTCACGACGAACAGCGTGAACAAAGAGATGAGCACGTAGCGCATGTGCGGCCGGATGAACGGCCACAGGCGGCTCACCAGGCGGCCGTCCTGCGTCTTGCCGAGCGGCGTTTCGTCGACGAACGTGGCCAGACGGGCGGCGGCGCGTTTACGGCCTGTTGTCGTCGGAGGGATCGTCGGCGCTGTCGTCGAAGGTGTCGTCGGCTCGCTCATGCGCTGGCTCCGTCGAGCGTGCCTTCGAACGAGGCCAGCTCCTCGGCCGCGCGCTGCTCCTCGGCAAACGCCGCATACAGCCCGCCGCGCGCGAGCAGCTCGTCGTGCGTTCCACGATCGACAACACGCCCCTGATCGAGCACCAAGATCTGGTGGCAGCGGCGTGCCGCGGCGATGCGGTGAGTAATGAGCACCACCGAGCGCGCGTGAATCTGCCGCTCGATCGCATCCAGGATGTTGGCCTCGGTCCGCGCATCGACGGCGGACAGTGGATCGTCGAGCACCAGCACCTGCGCCCGCAACAGAAGCGCCCGCGCCAAAGCCACGCGCTGCTTCTGCCCGCCCGAGAGCTGTACGCCGCGCTCACCGACCACGGTGTCGAATCCGTCGGGCAGCGCCTCGGCCTCGGTGCGCATTTGCGCCTCTTCGGCGGCACGCTCGATGCGCAAGAACGAAGTCTCCGACTCAGGATCGTCGAGCTGCAGGCCGATGTTGCGCGCCACCGTCGTGGAAAACAGAAATGCATCCTGCTGCGCGTAGCCGATCGCGCCGCGCACCGTGCTCAGCGGCAGATCGCAAATGTCCGCGCCGTCGAGAAATACGCTGCCGGCCGGCGTCGGAGCCAGCCGTGCCAGGAGCGTGGCCAAGGTCGACTTTCCCGACCCGGTCGGCCCGACGATGGCCAGCGACTGCCCCGCTGGCAGATGAAAGCTGACGCCATCGAGCACCCGCTTGTCGCCATAGAAAAACGACAGGTCAGCCACGCGCACCTCGCCGCGCACGGTGGTCGGCGCCGCCAACTTGCCGTCGACGATATCGGGCGCGGCTTCGAGCACCATCTGGATGCGCGAAAACGACGCGCGCCCGCGCTGGACGATCGCCAGCGACAGCCCGAGCCCGATCATCGGCCACGTCATGCGCGCCAGCGAAAGCTGAAACGCAAAAAAATCGCCCTCGCTGATGCCGCCCGCCGACGGCCCCCGCAAGAGCAGCGTGCCGCCGTACCAGAACACGACGAGAATGCCGATCGCCGTCGCCGAGCCCAAGATCGGCTGCATCGCGCCGCGCAGTCGACCGAGCGCCAGGCTGGCTTCGAGGTACTGCAGATTGACGCGGTCGAACCGTTCGCGCCGCCGCTCTTCGAGCGCGAAGCTGCGCACCACGCGAACGCCGGCGATGGTCGACTGCACCTCTTCACTGAGCTTGCCGAGTGCGTCCTGGTTGGCGCGCATGCGCGAAAAAAAGCCGCGCGAAAAACCGCGACTGATCCCGATCACGAGCGGCAGCGGCACCAGCGCAGCGACGGTCAGCTTGGGCGAGATGCGCAGCATGACCTGGAGCGCGGAGGCGAACGCGAAGACGACGTTGACCACGTTCATCGCCCCGAAGCCGAACAGCAGCCGCACCTGACCTAGGTCGTTCGTGGCGCGGCTCATGATCTCGCCCGACGAGACCCGCCGGTAAAACGCCGCTCCGAGCCGATGCAGCCGATGAATGAGCAGCTGGCGGAGCTCGTACTCGACGTCGCGGCCGACATTG
>JBBQIO010000942.1:0-1875 GCA_038325015.1 Polyangia bacterium | reverse complement strand
CAAGATTCGCGACGCGCTGCCGCCGCAGCTCGCCGGCCTCAAGGGCTTCTTCACGTTGGGGCTGCGCGCACAGGGGACGCTGCGCCACCCCAGCTTTACGGCCGAGCTGCACGCGCCCTGGACGCTCGACGATCTGGCGGACAATCAGACGACGATCAACGCGGTGTACGACGGCAAATGGCTCAACGTGAACAGCCGCACGGTGCTCGGCGCCACGACGCTGATCGCCAGCATTCTGAAGCTCAAGCCGCGCAGCGACGCGGGCACCATCTTGGCCGAGCTGCGCGCGCCGGTCGATCTTGTGGCCCTGTTGCAAAAGCGCTCGGCGTGGAGCGCGTTCGCCCACGACCTGCCGATCAAGGCCAGCGTCGGATTCAAGAATCTCGATGTCGACAAGGTGCCGCTGCAGATCGTCGGTCTACGCGCGCCGTTTACGCGCGGCCATGTCAATGCCGGGATCGAAATCGACGGCACGCTCGACGAGCCGCACGTCGCGGCGCGGGTCGTGGCCACCGGGTTGGCGCGGCCCGGTCGGGTCGAGTCGCTGGACATCAACGCCGAGCTCGACTACGCGCATCGGCTCGGTCGGTTGGCCGCCGATGCGTTGCTCGGCAAGCAGCGCGTGCTGGCGGTGCGCGGCGAGACGTCCGTCGATCTGACGCGCGCGCTGGCCGGGCTCGATTGGCGCAGCGGACCGATCCAGCTCGACGTCGATCTGCCGCACAACGAACTCGCCACGCTGCCCGGCGTGCCGCTGTGGCTGACCCCGGTCAGCGGCAATGTCCACGGCCATCTGCGCGCGCGTGGCTCGTGGCAGACCCCGACCATTACGATTCGGCTAGAGGGTGAGCAGCTCCACTTGGGGCCCGAATCGCTGTCGAGGTTTAGCGGTGCGCTCGACTACGAGCACTCACGCTGGACACTGGCGGCGCAAGCCGACCAGCCCGGCGGCGGGCAGCTACGCGCAGCCGGCAGCGTGCCCACGGCGCTCGACGACGCGTTCACGTTCGGGATCGAGGCGCATCGTTGGAACATCGCCGGGCTCGCGCTAGCCAACGATCAGCTGGGGAGCCTGAAGGGAGCGCTCGACGGCAACTGGCAATTCTCCGGGACCCGGGCGACGCCGGTGCCGGCCGGCGGCATGACGCTGACCAATGCCACGCTAAGCTTGCGCGGCGATCCGCGGCTCTATCACACCGCACGATTGATGTTGCTGCTCGGGCCCGGCCAGCTCACCGTTCCGCGCTTCGTGCTCGAGACGGAAGGCGGCTCGCTGTCGGCCGAGGGCAGCGCGGCGCTCGACGGTTGGAGCGTGCGTCTGTTGACCTTGAAGGCCGACGCGGATCATTTTGTTTTTTCGCTCGGCAGCCTCAAGGCGACGCTCGACGCACGCTTCGCGTTGAGCGCCCAACGGCAATCGCACCAGTGGCTGAGCCGCATCGATCTGGCCGACGGGCAGATCGACCTTCCCGAGCTGGTCGACGGTCGCAACATCCAGTCGCTGAGCCCGCTGGCCGACGTTCATTTTTCCGATGCGCGCGCCCGGGCGAGCTCGCAGAAGGTCAAGGTCACCAAAGGCGAGCTGCAAGTGCGGCTGACCGGGCCGCTTCGCTTGCGCTCGAGCGAGCTCAACGTCGATCTGAGCGGCGATGTCGGAATCGGTTTTGGCTCCGACCTGACCTTGCACGGCACTGCGACCGGCCAGCACGGAACCTTTGCGCTCTTCGGACGGCGTTACCAGATCGATCGCTTGAGCGCCGCCTTCGACGGGGCACCGGAGAATCCGACGGTGCACGTGCGCATCTCGCGTCAAGTGGCCGACGCCCGGCTCGTTCTGACCATCGACGGAACGGCCGAAGATCCGCACGTCGCGCT
>JBBQIO010000941.1:0-1876 GCA_038325015.1 Polyangia bacterium | reverse complement strand
CAAGAAGCGACCCGCGCCTGAGGTCAGCTTGTAGCGCACCTCGGCGACGTCGGGATTCGCAGTAATGCGCCCGCCAAGCGCGTCGGCAAAACGCACCAGCTCGCCCGAGTCATCGCCGGTGGCCAACACCAGGAGCGCCTGCTCGGAGGTAAAGGCACGCGAGAAGCGGGCGAAGGCCTGCGCCTCGGCGTTGCCCATGGGAAACAGATCGACGATGTCGGTGTCCAGACGCAGGCCGCGGGTGATCGGCCACAACGCCACCGACGCGGCGAGCGCGACGCACAAGATGATCACCGGACGGGCCAGCACCAGGTCGATGAGCGGTGCCAGGAAGTTGCGAGGGGCTTTGTCGTCGCTCATGCGCGATCCGCCCGAGCCAGCTCGCGACCCAGCGCCTGTCCGTCGCGCAGCACGTCGTTGAGGCCGACTCCGTCGTAGGGCTGACCGACGAAGTGAACGTTCAGGGCGCCGCCGCGGGTGCGCAACGTCGACAGTCGCCGCGCGTGGCCGACCTCGTACTGCGCGATCGCCTGCGGCCAGCGCACGATGTGCGTGAACAGTGGCTCGCTGTCCATGGGAAGCGAGAGTGTGTGCTGTAGCTGCACACGCATTTCGTGCAGCAGCGCGTCGTCGGAAAGGTCGCACACCGTGGCGTGGTGCGCGCCGCCGATCAGGCCGCGCAAAAGGCTGCAGCCGGGCGGAGCCTGGGTACCGTCGGGAAAAATGCTGCTCATCCACAGCACGCCGAGGAGCGCCGAGCCTTCGCCAGTCCCGACGAGAAACCCGACCCCGTCGAGCGGCCGCGGAATCGCGCTCGTGCGATAACCGAGGCAGACCGCGACCAGCGGCACCGACGGAATCTTTGCCAGCACAGCGCCACACGGTGCATCGAAAGGCTCGATGAGGCGGCGCGCGACGTCTTCGGGAACCGCCAGCACCAGCCGCTCGGCGTCGAGGGCGGGCTGACCCGGAATGTGCACGCGCCAGGTCGTCTCCGTACGATCGAGGCACTCGAGGCGGTCGAGGCGCTCGAGGCGCTCGACAGTCGCGCCGTAGCGCACCCGCTCTCCAAGGAGAGTCGCGATCGCCGTCGGGATGCGTCCCAGCCCGCCGGCCAGAGTCATCATCCGCGCGCGTGGAGCGCCGCTTTGTCGACGCTGGCGCTCGCTGGCCAAGGCGCCGCTGAGGAGGCTGCCATGCTGCCGCACCAACGCGAGCAAGCGGGGAAATGTGCTGGCCAGGGACAACCGTTCGACGTCCCCGGCGTAGATGCCGTTGACCATCGGACGCACCAGCCGCTCGACCGCTTCGGCGCCGACGTGGCGGCGAGCGAACGCGCCGATGGTTTCGTCGATTCCGGCGGGAGCAGGCCCGGTCAACGGCTCGGCCGCGAGCCGCAGCTTGCCGCGCCACGAAAGGAGCGGCGTCGAGAGGATCGCCGGAGGATTGGCGGGCAGCGCGACGAGCGCGCCCTCTTGCTGGAGGTACCGGCGCTGCGCCAACGGCCCGGCGCTCCGGATCTGCGTCGTCAGCCCCAAGCGGTCGAGCAGCGCGTGGGTCGCCGGCGCATCGTCGAGTATGGCCGCCGGGCCCGTCTCGACCTGCCAGTCACCGATGCGCAGCGTGCGCACTTTGCCGCCCGGGACCGCCTCCCGTTCGAGGACCACGACCTCGCCGCCGCGATCATGGAGCGCGAGCGCGCAGCTCAAACCGGCGGGCCCTCCACCGATTACGACGGTGCGCATTAAGCCTTCCCCACACGCGGTCGGGCTACGGCCATTTGGTCGATCAACTTCGACGTCCCGCCACGTCGGTCGCACTCAATTACCTCGAAGGTTGCGGCCGCTCTACCCTCGCCGACCGGGCTCGCATCTTC
>JBBQIO010000940.1:0-1877 GCA_038325015.1 Polyangia bacterium | reverse complement strand
ACAACGGCGAGACGCATCATTCGTCGGCAGAGGAGTTCCCCGTGGTGTTGATGGGTGGTGGCGCGGTCGGCCTGCGCACCGCCGGGAGAACGCTGGTGTACCCGGGGCTCGATCAGTTCGGACGAGGTCATCGCCAGGTCTCGAACTTGTGGAACACGCTGGGGCACGTCGCGAAGGAAGATTTGAACGCCTTCGGCGCAGAGAAGCTCGGCCAGGGAACTCGGTCTGCAGAGGGGCCCTTGAGCGAGCTGCTCGCCTGATTCACCCCTCGAGCTTCAATGGGGTCGGCCAGTGTTTGGAACCAACGTGAAGCTCGAGCAAATCACCTGCAGCCGTGAAGAATTGACCGATCTGCGTCTGTGCTTCTCGAGTGAACCGCGCGCGCGCTTTGGCACCCTTCACCACTGCATGGAGCACACCTTCGTCGTCGAGTGACAACGTCGATGAATCGAGCCATTCGGCCGTGCGATCGGTGAGCCGGAGCGACAAGCGGTCACCTTCCGAAACGTCGACGGCAGTGACTCCGAAGGCAGCGTCTTCGATGGTGACGAAGCACCAGTCAGTGCCGATCTCCAACCGAACGCGGCCATTTGCGTCGACGCGGAGGCCTTTGTTGAAGGTCTCGATGATGTTGGGGTGCTCGATGCGCTCGTCGTCGTGCCACCAGCGCAATTCGCGATCGATCTTGAGGCCACTGTCTTCGCGCGTATGCCAGCGCGGCGTCGGAGTGCTCACAGCCAGCCTCGGACCCCTTCGGTGTACCCGCTGAAGGCGATCGCGCCCCAGAAATTCACGATGAAGGCGAAGAGCGCGAGAGCGATGGTGAGTGGGCGCTTGAAGCTCCAGCCGCTGATGGCGACCAGCAACATGATGTACGGCGTGTAGTCGATGCTGAAGCGGAACCCGAATTGCGCGTACCCGGTATTTTGGTACAGCAACCCGGGCACCGCGCATGCAACCAAGGTCACGAGCACAGGCACGAGCAATCGCGGCGCCGTCGGCTCACTTGCCCACTGCCACGCGAACCACGCCAACAACGCCAGCGCTCCGATGAGCAAGACAAAGGCGGCCGCGGCGCGCTCCCCAATGGGGATTCGGCCGAGGGCAGGGAAGATCGCGGAGCCGACCAGCACGGCCACCATCGCTCCGACTGCTGCCAAGGCGCGACGTGGAAGCGTGCTGGGAACGAAGGCAATCGCCAGCAAGGGCAGGGTGAGAAACAGCGAAAGCCCCCACGGGTCGTAGAACAATTTGCCCGCTTGAAATGCAGGCAGCTTCAAGAACGCCGCGTCCAAGTTTCGCAGCAGGTAATGCGGGTGAAAGAGCCCGTACGTGTCGATGTCTGCGTTCACGCGGTTGTCGAAGAGAAATCTGTGACCGAATTCGGTGATGCCGCCGAAGCGAATGGAGTTCATCACCGCGGCAGTCACGCCGAGCGGAGCGGCGCCGATGATGAAGTCTCTGATGGGCTTGAGCTTGGTTCCTGGTTTGGTGAAGAACGCTTTCAACCCCGAAATTCGTTCACCTTTCACAGGCGCGACGGCTTCCAAGAAGAAGAAAATGCCCGTGAAAAACAAAGGAGTGCGAGTCAGCACCGCCATCGACCAGAAGAGCCCAGCGAGTATGGGCCTCCGTGCTCCGACGGCATTTCGCACGTAGAGCGCCGTGAACCCGACGCCCATCACTTCAGCGCTGAACCAGACCTCGCCACGAATCGCGGCGTAGAAAAACAGAGTCCCGAAGGCCAGCAGTAGAGACAGAAGGGCGTTCTCCGTGGCTGAACGGCCTGTGCCTTCACGCGTTTCGATGGTGCGGAGCAGCGAATAAAACAGGGCGACTGCCAGCGCCGCGATGATGACTCCAAACGACGTGTCGTT
>JBBQIO010000939.1:0-1878 GCA_038325015.1 Polyangia bacterium | reverse complement strand
CTTGAAGCTCGAAATGTTCGTGTCCATGCCTACGCTCCTACTTTAAACGTGCTGGCCGCCGTTGATCTGGATCTCGGCGCCGCTGACATAGCTCGCGCCTTTTTCGCACAGGAAGTGGATCACATCAGCCACTTCGTCGGGCGTGCCGAGGCGCCGCATCGGGATCTGCTCCTCGACGATCTGCTCGGTGCCGGGCGACAGGATCGCGGTGTCGATCTCGCCGGGCGCGATGGCGTTCACGCGAATGCCGCGCGGGCCGAAGTCATGCGCCATCTCGCGCGTCAACGCCGCGAGGGCGGCCTTCGAGGTCGCGTAGGCCGAGCCCGCGAAGGGATGAACGCGGCTGCCGGCAATCGAGGTCACGTTCACGACGCAGCCCTTGGCCTCGGACAGCTCGCCCATCAGGCCGCGCGCGAGCGCGACCGGTGCGAAGAAGTTGACGTTGAACACGCGCTGCCAGAGGTCGAACGGCGTGTCGATCGCGCCGAAGCGTCCGCCGGTTTCGTCCTTGGGAGAAATCGCGGCGTTGTTCACCAGCGCATCGAGTCGTCCGCCACCCAGGCGATCGCGAATCTCTTCGATGCCGCGCGTGACATCTTGATGTTCGGCGAGGTCGATCTGCACATGGTTCTTGTCGCCGCCCGGCCACGGGCAGAGCGCGCTGAACGGCTGACGCGAGACGGTGATGACCCGCCAGCCGCCGGCGCTGAATTTCTTCACCGTCGCGTGGCCGATGCCGCGGCTGGCGCCGGTCAGGACCAGGGTGCGGGTGTTGGCGGTGACAGTGAGGGGCGTCATGGGGGTCATAAGCGGCACTCTACTCCATAAGCGGTGGCTTCATCAGGCAGGGACCGCGACCCCTTGTGTCTTCGCCTATCTATTTCACAAAATTGTATAAGCTGTTGTTATTGAAACATTTTTCTTGAATCGAGAACAGCCCTACCGTACCTTTTGCGCGACCGGGCCCTCGCATATTTCGGGTGCCGGCCGTCGTTTTTGAAGAAGTCATAATAAGGGGAGTCCGCAAATGACGGACCAGTCCAAGGCTCGCAAGCCCGTGCCGCATCTGCAGACGCGACCCGCGACGATGCTGACCGCGATCGGTCTGTGCGTGATCATCATGCTGATCCAGCTCGTGCCGGAGTTCCAGTCGCTGGGCGCAGGCTCGCGCATTCCCACGTCGGTGACGGCGTCGGTGCGATAATCTAGCCGGGGACTTTGCGGGCGCTTGTGCGTCCGCTCCGGAACGCGCATCAAGGGGCCTGAGTTCGCCTTACCCCTCATGATGATCGCATGACGACCGACAACGTCCACGCACTGCCGTTGGGCACCCGCCTCGGCGACTACCGGCTCGACGCGATCATCGGGCACGGCGGCTTCGGCATCACCTATCGCGCTTTCGACAGCCAGCTCGCCAAGGTCGTGGCGATCAAGGAATACCTGCCGATCGAGTTCGCCGTGCGCACTGCCGACGGCAAGGTCGTGTCGCGTGGCGCGCGCTATGCCGATGACTTCGCCTGGGGCCGCGAACGTTTCCTCGACGAGGCGCGTGCGCTCGCCCGCTTTCGCCATCCGCACATCGTGCCGGTGCTGCGCTTCCTCGAAGCCAACGGCACCGCCTACACGGTGATGGAGTTCGAGGACGGCCAGAGCGTCGGCCAGCTTCTGCGCGCGACGGGTCGCCGTCTACCGCCGGATGACGTGCGCCGTCTTGCCGAGGGCCTGCTCGATGGCCTGGCCGCCGTGCACGCGCAGGGCTTCCTGCATCGCGACATCAAGCCGTCGAACATCATCGTACGCCGCGACGGCGTGCCGGTCCTGATCGACTTCGGCGCGGCGCGTCAGGCGATGGGCGGCCGCACGCGCACGCTCACCAGC
>JBBQIO010000938.1:0-1890 GCA_038325015.1 Polyangia bacterium | reverse complement strand
GTCGAGATAGCGACGGCCGTCGGTGTCGATCAGCTCGTTTCCCTCGGCACGCTCAATGATCAGCGGCTCGCCTGCGACCCAGTCGCGCATCTGAGTAAACGGGTGCCAGAGGACTCGTTTGTCGATGGCGCGCAGCTCGTCCGTGGTCATGAAAGCTCCGAAGGTCCGGCGAAAAGGGATCGATGACGCGCCAGGGCGCCCAAGAGCTGAGCCACGTGCGCCGGAGTGTGGCCGGCGCTGAGGGCGAGGCGGAGCCGCGCTGTCTTCGCAGGTACGGTCGGCGGCCGAATCGCCTGGACGTACAGCCCTTCGGCCAGAAGGGCTTCCGTCGCGGCCATCGCCGCTTCAGGGGTTCCGCCAGCGGCATAGATGGCCGCAATGTGGCTGGGGGCCGCTTGGCGCGACAAACCGAGCGCCGCCAGACCCTCGTGCAACGTGATGGCGTGCTGGCGCAGCGTGCGCCGCGCCGCCTCGCCGGTCGGCGACTGAACCCATGCCACCGCGGCGCGCACTGCAGCAACGATCGGGGTCGGCAGCGCAGTCGTGTAGACGAAGCTGCGGGCGCGCTGCAAAATGAAATGGACCAAGAGGCGGCTCCCGGCAACATACGCACCATAGACCCCGAGCGCCTTTCCCAACGTCCCGATCTGGAGGACGTCGGGAGCCACCGGCGCCAGGCCGCGCCCCTCAGGGCCAAGCACGCCAGTGGCATGGGCTTCGTCGAGGAGGAGCAGCGCGCCCTTCTGCCGACAGACGCGGACGAGATCGTCGACCGGCGCCAGGTCGCCGTCCATGCTGAACACCGAGTCTGACACCACCAGCCGACGGCGGGCTGGCTGCGTCAACAGGGACCCGAGATGATCGACGTCGCGATGCCGAAAGACGGCGACGCGCGCGCGACTGAGCCGGCAGCCATCGACGATGCTGGCATGGTTGAGCGCGTCGGAAAGCACCAGGTCGTCGGGTCCGACCAAGGCCGCAACGACCCCGAGATTGGCCTGGTAGCCGGAGCCAAAGAGCAGCGCGGCCTCGGTGTGCTTCCAGGCGGCGAGCTCGCGTTCAAGAGTGCCATGAGCCGCCCAATTTCCGGCGGTCAGGCGCGAGGCCGTGGCGCCGACCCCCTGCCGCGCCGCGTAACTGAGCGCGTGCGCGAGCGCTCCGTCGGAGGCCAAGCCAAGGTAATCATTCGATGTAAAGCTGACAACCGGACGCCCGTCCAGGACCAAGGCGACGCCGCGTCCGGAGTCGATCGTGCGCAGCTGGCGCTCCAGGCCGTCGGCCCGCCACCGTTCGAGCTCGTCGGCGATCGAGACCAAGAAGGGCGATTTCGACAAAGGTTCCACGTGGAACGCTACTCGCGCGCGAACACGACGAGCCGCCGTGCTGCGCTGCCGGCGAAATAGGCCCGCTCCGGCAAGCTGCGAAACCCGACCGGCCCGATCAACGTCGGCTGTTCAGAGCCCTGCATCGCAATCAACCGACCGCCGGGTTTCACAAGAGACGCGCCGCGATTCACCCACTCCTGCGGCTCCCAAACGGCGCGCGACACGGCCGCATCAAACGTCCGCCCGCCCTCCAAAAACTTCTCCAGACGGCCCCAAACCGGCTCGATGTTGGGGACAATCTCGCGCTGCACCGCCTTCATGAACGACACCTTCTTCTGCACCGCCTCCAAGCACAGGACGCGGAGATCACTGCGAACCAGCGCAATGACCGCGCCGGGAAAGCCGGCCCCCGCGCCGACGTCGATGACCGTCTCGGCCTCACCGATCTCACCGAGGACCGAGAGTGAGTCGACAAAATGGAGCTCGACCACCGCGCGTGGCGCGACGACGCTGGTCAAGTTGACCTTCGCGTTCCAGGCACCCAGGAGCTCAGAATATCGGTCGA
>JBBQIO010000937.1:0-1893 GCA_038325015.1 Polyangia bacterium | reverse complement strand
TTAGAACAAATCAGGAACGAGTCAAGCCACTGTCCCTAGTGGTACGATGTCCACATGACCACCGTAACCTTGCGTCCCGCGACGCCCGCCGACCGCTCCTTCATCGACAGCCTGTCGCCGCGCCTGTCCGGCGTGCCGCATCCGGGCTGGCACGATCTCAAAGCGATGGAAGGATTTCAAGATCGCCACATGGCCGCGTCGTTCGCGCCGGTCGAGGGGGCAACGACCCTGATCGCCTGCGCCGCGGACGGAAAGCCGCTCGGTTACATTCACTTACGGCCAGGCAAGGACGGCGTCACCGAAGAACCCTGCTGCTACATCTCGCTCATCGCGACCACCAAGGAGTCCGAAGGATCAGGCGTCGCCACGCGCCTGATGACCGCCGCCGAAGACTGGGCGCGTGGGCGCGGCTATCGTCTGCTCAGCCTCGACGTGTTCGCCGACAATCGCCGCGCTGTCGACTTCTATCGCCGCGGCGGCTTCAAGACCGAGACGCGCCGCATGGTGAAGCCGCTATAGCCATTCGCTTCGGATGCCGCGGATCACGTCCCGCCGAAAGCAGTAGTCGATGCGGGCATCGATGTGCTGCTTCATGCGCGGCTCCAATCCTGAATCGCTCCACTGACCGGCGTTGGCCGGATCGCGCGGGCTGCGCGTCTCGACGCGCCAGCGTGCCATGAATGCGGTCGTGCGGAGCCATGTGAGGCGGCGCATCGGCTGCAGCCACGGCGCCAGCGCCTCCGCGTTTTCACGGGAGAGATGCGCCCTATAGTCGTCGTAGAAGCTCTGCACGTCGCTGCGCGTCAACAGCTTGCCGACATCGGGATGCCACAGCGTCGAGGTCGGCAGGGTCGCGTGCGCGAGATCGATCGCGGGGGAGCCGACATGGACCTTCTCGAGGTCGACGAACCAGGCCGTGCCGCTGCGATCGACGATGAAGTTGCCGGGATGGCTGTCGGCCAGCGCCACCGTCAGGGGCTGCGGCAGCTTGCCCAGCGACGGCGCCATGTCGCGCATCAGGCAAAGTTCGTCGGCGCGTTCGGCCCGCGCTCCCGGATCGGGCACCGCCTTGTCGAGGAAGCGCGCGGCCGTCGTTTCGACGGCGGCCAACGTCTCGAGGAAAGGATCGGTCTGGCGCGGGATCGGCGATGTCGCCGGCGGCAACGGCAAGGCGTGAATCGCCGCCAGCGTCTCCGCCATGGCCTCGAGTTGATCGGGCAATTGCGGCGCGCGGCCGTCGATGAAGTCGACGATCAACGCCCCGCCCGGCAGGCCGGGTTGCGGCTCGATCACCTCATGGAGACGGGGCGTCCGGCCGGCGGGCTGAAGATGGCGGAACGCCTCGGCCTGGACATGAAGCCGCGCCGCCGCTGTCGGATCGCCCTCATAGGCGTAGGCAATCCGCGCCAGCCGTCCGTCGCACAGGCGCGTGTGGCCATGCGCCGTCCCTGTCGCCGGTAACGCCTCGCCTTTGTTAATCTCGTCGAGCGTGACGTCAGCCACTTCGCGGCATCTTGCCTTCGTTGAGACGCGGCATCAGCTCGGCGAAGTTGCAGGGACGGAAGCGGATATCGAGCTGCTGGCGCAGGATGTCGTCCCAGCCGTCCTTGCAGGCACCGGTCGAGCCCGGCAGCGCGAAGATGTAGGTCGCGTTGGCGACGCCGGCCGTGGCACGGCTCTGCATCGTCGAGGTGCCGATCTTCTGGAAGCTGATCCAGCGGAAGGTCTCGCCGAAGCCGTCGATCTTCTTTTCGAAGAGAGCCTCCAGCGCCTCGGGCGTCACGTCGCGTCCGGTGACGCCGGTGCCGCCGGTCGAGATCACCACGTCGATCGCGGGATCGTCGATCCACTTCTGGACCTGGGCGCGGATCCTGGCCACGTCGTCGGTCACGA
>JBBQIO010000936.1:0-1893 GCA_038325015.1 Polyangia bacterium | reverse complement strand
GCTGCGACGACCGCGGGCGCGCCTGCTTGACGAGCTTGGCGAGACCGTACGCGCCGTCGCTGCGTGGCGTGAATTGCTACAACATGTCCCGGGCGACAGGGAGGCTCTCACCGCGCTCGGTCGTCATGGTGGCGACAACCTGACGCAGGCGGATCTGTTGCGGCTGCGTCAGGAGCGCGCCGAGCCAGAAGAGGCGCTGTTGCTGCAAGTGGAGCGGGCGCGCCTCTTGGCCAGCACGCCGCGCACCGCGCCGCAGACCGAGCTGGCGATCGCCGCCTACCGCGAGATCCTCGACGGGTTGGCGCCTGGTGATGAACAGATCTTGACCGAGTTACGCGCGCTTTACGTCGACGCGGGGCGGCCGCTCGAAGCAGCGCGGGTGGGCGAGCTGGCGTACGCGCTGGCCACGGAGCCTGCCGATCGGCTGGCGCTCGCGCTGGAGATCTCCATGCTGCACGAGGCCGGTGGCGACGGTCCCCGTGCTGAGCGCGCCTATCGCAGGGTGATCACGCTCGACCCCGAACACGATGCAGCCTTGGCAGCGCTCAGTAGCCTGTTGGCGGCGCGTGGCGCCTGGACCGAGGTCATGGCCGTCGATGAACGGCGCCTCGATCTGACTCGCACCGTCGAGGAACGGGTGACTTTGTCGTTTGCGCTGGCGATCACCGCCGAAGAACGCCTGGGCAAGCCCGAGCGCGCTTTTGACCTCCTCGGTGCGGCCCATCGCCTCCAGCCCGACGACGGCACGCTAGCCGAGCTGCGCCGGCTGGCCGAACGACATGCGCTGTGGGAGGAGATGATCGCAATCTATGCCGAATCAAGCGCGGCGGACGGACGCCGTCGGCAGGCGGAGATCATCGAGGAGCAGCTCAAGGACCCGGCGCGCGCATTCGGCGTGCTGGCCGGCAAGCCAGAAGAAGACACTCTGTCGGAGATGGAGCGGCTGGCGGCGCGAGCCAACAGCGACGAAATCTGGGACGAGATGTTGCATGTGTACGACACGCTCATCGAGCGACGCCCAGCAGCGGCGCGCGGCGAGCTCTATCAACGACGCTCGACCATCAAAGAGCGGCACCTGGCCGATGTGGAGGGTGCGTTCGACGAAGCGCTGCGACGGCTGGCGGTGGATCATCCGGCTGATGCCGCGGCGGCAGAGGCGGCGGTGGCCGAAGTGCGGCGGCTTGGTGAGGTCACCGGGCGCTGGGAGGATGTCGTTGCTGCCCAGGCGTTTCGGTTCGAGCGCGCCCGCGGCCCGGCCAAGCTGGAGATCGCGCTCGAGGCGGCGCGCATCGTCGAGGAACGACTGGGTGACCGACGGCGCGCGTTCCGCGCTTACCTGCGCGCGCTGACGCTGGAGCCGACCTCGGTGGCGGTCCGCGACGAGCTATGGCGATTGGGACGCTCGCTGGCCGCCGAACCAGCGACGGAAAAAGTCAAACCCAAGCAGATCATAAAGCCCCGCCAGGCAAAACCCAGTGGCCCGCCCCGCGGGGTACCGGTCAAGCCCGCGGGGCTCGACTCCACCCAGCAGATCCGGCTCGAGGACATGATCGTCGACGACAGTGGGCCTGTTCCGCTGCCACGACAAGCGCCGCGGCCTGACGCCACCGTCGAGCTGTCGATTGAAGACTTGATCGCCTCCATGCCGCCAGGCAAGAGCGCGCCCGACGCCACCGTCGAGCTGAGCGTGCTCGACGTGGTCAAAGAATCGGCGGCGCCGCCACCCGTGCCGCAGGCGCCGCGGCCGCCTGTTCCGGTCGGTGCACTGTCGGCGTGGCAGGAGCTGGCGCTGGTGTTGGCGCGCGCTGGTGCTGACGCGGATCGGGCCACATTCGTGCGCGCCCAGGCCGCCGTGGCCGAGATGTGGGAGTGTGGGGCCTCGCAGCCGCGGCC
>JBBQIO010000935.1:0-1898 GCA_038325015.1 Polyangia bacterium | reverse complement strand
CCCCCTGTCCTGGAGAAAGACCCGTGCACGATCGCGGCACCCAACTGTTGTTTTCATGTCTCGTCACGCTTGGCCTGGCCGTCGGGTGTGGCGGTGGCGACAAGGTACCCGCGGCCAGCGGCACTGCCTCGGCGGCGAAGGCCGATTCGGCGAAGACAACGTCGTGTGCGTCGGGGACCGCCGAGCTTGTGCTGCCGGCCGGCTTCTGCGCCACGGTGTTTGCCGACAGCATCATGCATGGGCGGCACGTGACCGTGGCGTCGAACGGCGACGTGTACGTGACGCTGGAAGGAACGATGCCCTCGTCGGGGAAGCCGAGCGCGGGTGTGGCGACCAAGGAGCACGCGGCGTCGTTCGTGGCGCTGCGCGACACGAATCACGACGGCCACGCCGATCTCGTGAAGCGCGTCGGCACGATCGGCAACACGGGCATCGGGTTGTTCGACGGGTACCTGTACGTCGACGAAGGGACGCGGATTGTACGGTATGCGCGGCCCGACACGCAGCTTGTCCCGACGGCCGCGCCCGAGGTGATCGTCTCCGGTATTCCGCTGGGGCCCGGCCATCGCGCGCGAAACTTCGCCATCGGTGCGGACAGCGCGCTCTATCTGAATGTCGGCTCGCCGTCGAACTCGTGCCAGCAGACCGATCGCGCGAACGAGTCGAAGGGCAAGGATCCGTGCGGGGAGCTGGCGACGCGGGCGGGCCTGTGGCGGTACAGCGCAACCACGCCGAACCAGGCGTTCAGCTCCAGGGCGCGGTTCGCCACCGGCATCCGCAACGGGATGGGCATCGACTTCGGGCCTGACGGCAAGCTGTACGCGACGCAGCACGGCCGCGATCAACTGCACGACAACTGGCCAAAGCTGTTTCCGACGACCGCGTATCAGGCGGAGAATCCGGCGGAAGAGCTACTCCAGGTGAATTCGGGAGACGACTTCGGCTGGCCATACTGCTACTACGCGATGGACGCGAAGAAGCTCGTCGATGCGCCGGAGTACGGCGGCGACGGACAGAAGTCGGCGCGATGCGACTCGAAGAAGGCGCCGGTTGCGGTGTTTCCGGGCCACTGGGCGCCGATGAGCCTCCTGTTCTACAAGGGGAGCGCGTTTCCGGCGCGATACAAGGATGGCGCGTTCATCGCCTTCCACGGATCATGGAATCGTGCGCCGGATCCCCAGGGCGGGTATCGCGTCGTGTTCCAGCCGATGGCGAATGGTGCAGCGACTGGCACCTTCGAGACGTTTGCCGACGGATTCGCCGGCGTGCCGCCGGCGCAGTTGCAGCCGGGCACGGCGAAACATCGCCCGACCGGATTGGCCGCCGGCCCCGACGGTGCGCTGTACGTGACCGATGACCTGGGCGGGCGCGTGTATCGCATCACCTACCGCGGGAAGTGAAGCCGGGCGTGATCGCGGGACGACGATGGTGATCGAACGCGCGCGACCCATCTCGCACGCGGCTCGATTCACCCCCTCGACCATCCGGACCACGACGCCGCGACACCGCGGCGCCTGGCCAGCGGTGTCGATCGGACTGCGCGTCGCGCTACTGGGACTGGCGGTGTGGGCGCTGCGCCGAGAGCTGTCGGGTCTCGACATGAGCGACCTGGCGCGGCAGCTCCGCACCTCCGGGCTGCGTCACGCATCGCTCGGCGTCATCGCCACCGCGGCGAGCTTCACGGCGCTGGGCGTGATGGAGTTGATGGGGCTGCGGTATGCCCGGCGTGAGCACGTTGTGCCGCGGGCCGTGGGCATGACGACCGGTTTCGTCGCCAGTGCCCTCAGCCAATCGATTGGCGTCGCGCTGCTCACCGGCGCGGCCGTTCGTCTGCGCGCCTACCGTCGATATGCACTCGACGCAACGGACGTGGCGCGAGTGAGCGCATTCGTGACGGT
>JBBQIO010000934.1:0-1899 GCA_038325015.1 Polyangia bacterium | reverse complement strand
GCCGGTTCCTCGGGCTTCATGGGCAGCGGCGCGAAGGGGCCGTCATCGAGCAGCGCCGCGAAATCCCCGTCGAAGGAGATCTTCGGCACGCTGTCCGGCGCCAGCGGCAGCCGCGCATCGTCGCCGATCACCAGCTTGGCGTCGCAGTCGCCCACGATATAGGCCACGGTCTCGGGCGACAGCTTCCAGTTCACTGGCACGGAGACCAGGCCGGCCTGCATCGTGCCGAAGAAGGTGATCAGGAATTCTGCGCGGTTGGCCGACAGGATCGCGACCCTGTCGCCGCGCTGCAGCCCACGCTTCAGCAGCCCACGCGCCACGGCGCCGGTGAGCCGCGTCAGTTCGCCGTAGCTGTAGCGCCGTTCGCTGCCGTCGCCACCTTCGTCGATCAGCGCCAGCGTGTCGGAGGGGACATCGCGCGAAAGCGCGTCGCCCTGGTTGTCGTACTTGAGACCCAACATGCCTATTCGATGAACTCCAGTACGGCGTTGATCGCCTGCTTCGCGGGAACGATCACGCGATCGGCCTTCTTGATCACGCCATCGATCCTGCCGGCCTGCAGCGCCGCACCCGCCTTGGCGAGCGAGGTCGTGCGTAAGGTGAGGCCGGCCATGTAGGCGGGGCGCCCCTCGGCGTCGGGCACCGCGTCGCCGAACTCGGCCTTGAGGGCTGTTTCGGTCACGATGTCATAGCGGGCATTCCCGACGGTGAGCGACTTGCCGCCCTTGATGTCGTGGATCGACTCCGTTCCGAACATATCGGAATAGAGTTTCGATGCCTTCGCGGGATCGGGTTCGACGATGATTGCGCGGGCGACGGCAACCGCGCCATTGGCGTGGTGGCGCCATTCGTCGCGCCACACCAGTTCACGCGTGAAGTGGTGGCAGAAATAGATGCGGCCATAGGGCATGTGGCCGGGCTTCATGCGCACGGTGCGGAAGCGCGCGTCGCCCTGGCCACCGGTGTATTTCACGGGACGCGTGAATTCGACCGGTGCATCGAACGGCGCGCCGACCTTCTGCAGCTCGGCGTAGGTCACGGCCGAATCCTCGGAGCCGAACACCAGCCCATTGAGGCCAAACGCATAATTCAGGATGTCGAGACGACCTGACGTTGCGTTCTTCGGTACGGCGATCAACTCGAGATAGTCGGTGCCGAACATCGCCAGGTGATTCATCGATCCCAGCGAATGATAGCCACGCTCGGTGAGCGTGAAGCCCAGCCGGCGATAAACGTCGGCGGCATGGTCCATATCGTCGCGCGCGTTGATGACGACATGGTCGAGGGTGGCCAAAGGCAATGTCATGTAGTGCTCCCGTGCGGAGAATGTACGTCCAAACAGAGGGCCGCCAGCAAGATTCTCTTCTTCTGGCTCACATTTTGCTGCGGCGTCGTCACGCGGACGATAGGCTTGCTGTATACCGACCTGAGGATCACGAAATGACAGTGAAATTTCGGCCCACGCGCCGTGCCACTTTAGCCGGCCTTTCCGCTCTGGCCCTGAACGGCGGGCGCGCCTTCGCGCAGACACCGAAGAAGGGCGGCACGCTCACCTTCCTGATGACCAACGAGCCCAACACTTTGATGTCGGGAACCACCACGGCGACGACCGCGCTCACGATCAGCGCGAAGGCGACCGAAGGTCTCCTGGAATATGACTACGACATCAAGCCGCGGCCGTCGCTCGCCACCGAATGGTCGATCAGTCCCGACGGGCTCACCTATACGTTCAAGCTCAGGCCCAACGTGAAGTTCCACGACGGCAAGCCGTTCACCTCGGCCGACGTCGCCTATTCGATCGACATGCTGAAGAAGGTCCATCCGCGCGGCCGCAACACCTTCGCCAACGTGGCGGAGATCAAGACGCCCGATCCGCTGACCGCCGTCATCGTGCTGAAC
>JBBQIO010000933.1:0-1902 GCA_038325015.1 Polyangia bacterium | reverse complement strand
CGTTTGGCTGTCTTTGGACCAGGCGTCCTTCTTGCTTGGCGGGACCGTGCCGTGGCCCTCGTCGAGCACCATCTGGCGACGTGCGATGATGCTGTCGCAGTACGGCTTTGCCCTGTTCATTCTTTTGCCGGCGCTGTTTGCGCTGCGGCGCCGCGCCGCGGATGTGGTGCGGCTGCGGGCCACGGCCGAGGCCGAGATTCTGCTCATCGTCCCGCTCGCCGTCTCGTTGGCGGTGAGCGCATTGACCCTGGGAGAGCCACGCTACCGCATTCCCTGCGACGGATTCCTGATGATCCTGGCGGCGCGCGAGCTGGCCCGCGTTGTCGGACTGGGCGACGAAAAAAGCGACAAAAAAAGCGTCGACGTGGGCGGCTGAACGACTCAGGTTTGCGCTATGCTGCGCGCCCGGCGCTCGGCGTCCCGCACTTTTCTTTCATCTACTTGAGGAGCTTGGTCATGGCCAAATACGTTCTTCCCGATCTCGCGTACGACTACGGTGCGCTCGAGCCGCACGTCTCCGGCGCCATCATGCAGCTGCATCACGACAAGCATCACGCGGCATATGTCAAAGGCGCCAACGAGACGCTCGACCAGCTCGCCGAAGCGCGCACCAAAAACGACTTCGCACGGACCGCCGCGTTCGAGCGCGCGCTGGCCTTTCACGTCTCCGGCCATGTCCTGCACTCCATTTTCTGGCAGAACCTGACGCCGCACGGTGGCGACAAGCCGGCCGGCGCGCTCGGCGAGGCCATCAACCGCGACTTCGGCAGCTTCGACGCGTTCAAAGGTCAGCTCAACAGCGCCGCCGCGACCATCATGGGCTCGGGCTGGGCGGCGCTGACCTGGGATCCGCTGGCCAAGCGGCTGGTCACCACGCAGATCTACGACCACCAATCGAACACCACCCAGGGCGGCGTGCCGCTCATGGTGATCGACGCGTGGGAGCATGCCTTTTACCTTCAATACAAGAACGAGAAGGGCAAGTTCTTCGACGCGCTGTGGAACCTGTGGAACTGGAAAGACGTCGAAGCGCGCTTCGCCAACGCCCAGAAGCTCGATCTGCACCTGACCAACGCCGTCGGCTAGCACGGCTGCGGACCGCACTTTTCCATCCAGCTGATATCATTGCTCGGTGCTCGGTCGCACCATCGGCAACTTCGTCATCCGTCGGCAAGTCGGCCAAGGCGGCATGGGCGTCGTCTACCTGGGTGAGCACAACCGCATCAAACGGCGCGCGGCGATCAAAGTTCTGTTGCCCGAGCTGAGCCAAGAGCCCGAGATCGTCGCCCGCTTTTTGAATGAGGCGCGCGCGGCGGCCGAGATCAAGCACCCACACATCATCGACCTGTTCGATTTCGGCGAGCTCGACGACGGCGTCAGCTACCTGATGATGGAGTGGCTCGAAGGGCAATCTCTCGCCGACCAGTTGGCGCACGGCCGACTGCCGGTCGGGCGCGGGCTGCACATTGCGCTCGGCATCACCCGCGCGCTCGAGGCTGCGCATGGCCGCGGCGTGGTCCACCGCGACCTCAAACCGGACAACGTCTTTTTGATCGAACGCGACGGGGACGCGGACTTCGTCAAGGTGCTCGACTTCGGCATCGCAAAAATCTTGAACGGTGCATCGGAGCTGCACACCCAGACCGGCGCGATCATGGGAACGCCGACATACATGTCGCCAGAGCAGTGCCGCGGCGAGGCCGTCGATGCCCGCTCCGACATCTACTCGCTCGGCGTCATCCTGTACGAGATGATTGGCGGGCGCGTGCCCTTCGAAGCCGCAGGGTTTGGCGAGCTCCTGTTCCAACAGGTGAACGACGAGCCGCCCTCGCTCGCCCAACTGTTGCCGCAGATCCGTCCATCGCTGGCGGCGCTGGTGCACCGTGCGCTGGCGAAAAAGCC
>JBBQIO010000932.1:0-1903 GCA_038325015.1 Polyangia bacterium | reverse complement strand
GCCGTCGCGGTCAAGATGTACCTGGTCAAGCGCGGCGTAGCGCCGCAGCGCCTCGAGGCCGAGGGCTTTGGCTCGGAGAAGCCGATTGCCGACAACAAGACGGCTGGCGGGCGTGAGCAGAATCGTCGCGTCGAGTTCGTGATCATCCCGGCGCCGGCCGCCGAGACCATTCCGGTGCCGGTGACAGGCGCTATTCCTTCCAACACGACGCCGGCTCCGGCGGACGCGAAATAATGAAAGGCGTGAACATTATGCGCGTGATCCTTTTCGTCGTGTTTGCGGCGTCATTGGCGTTGGTTAGCGCCTGCGGGCAGCAGCTGGTCGACTTCGGCCACGGCGGCGGCTCGGCCCGCGCACCGGATGGCGGCATCGTCCTGTCCGACCTGGCTGTGCCGGTGCCAGATCTGGCAGGGGGCGGAGATTTGGCGGTACCCGACATGGGCACGTCCAGCGAAGATTTGCTTTAGCGAACCCAGGCAAAATAGAGCGCTAGCTGCTCCTCGGGGGGCAGCGGCAGCGCAAAAAAGGCTGCCGCTGCGGGCCGGATCTTCTCGGCGCGGCCGGTGACATAGCCGCGTACTGCTCCGTCGCCCACCGCCGACAACGCGGCGTCGCGGTCGCGCGCTTCGATCCGCGTGGTGGCCATCGAGGCGCGATCGTACACCAACATCGCACCGTGCTCGTCCGACGAAAAGGAGCCGAACGGGACGCCTTGGCCGTCGAGCACATGGACCGTGTGCCCGTCGTCGTGGACGCGCAGCGCAAGCCGCCCGAGGGCGGCTCCCACCAGGTCATCGCCGGCCAGGCGTAGCTCCAGCCGCCAACCATGATCGTCGATTAGGCCCACGCGATGCGCCGAGTTGCGCACCCACAGTGCACCGCGCTGTCGGTCGTTGGCGTCGCACAGGGCCAGCTTATGCGCGACCACGGCGTCACTCGGATCGGCGTTGGTGCTGGCCGGCGCGCGCCCCGGCCCCAGATCGCGCACCGACCAGGTGAGGGCGCCGGCAGAATCGCGAAGCTCGAGCTCGAGCTGGCCGCGCGCGCACGGCGGCGTCTTGGGCCGGCTGGTACAGCCGCCGACCAACAGACCGCACACAAGAGCGCGAGCGATCCTGCGCACGTGCCGCTACCTCGCGGCGGGGGCGAGCCGAAACAGGCGGTGGCCGTCGGCGTCACCCGCCGGCAAGATGGTCAGCACGTCGAGCGATAGGCGAATCAGTCGCTGGTTGCGCAGCCGCACCGACAAAAACTCGTGGTCGCCTTCGACGCGCTCGACCTGACAGCGACCGAACTTGGGATGGTCCACGTAGTCGCCGGGGCGAACCTGGTCGTCGCCCTCGGCGGGGCCAGCTTCATCGGTCAGCGCGGACGATGCTTCGCTGTCGGTAGACGCGGCCACCACCGCCGACCAGTCGGGATCCGGTGCCGCCTCGACCGCTTCATCGGCCGAGAGCGAAACTCCCGCCGCGCCGCCGGTGACCAACGGTCGTCGCCGCTCGAACGCAGCCTGTGGGTCCGGAGAGCTCGTGGTTGTCACGGCGGCGACTGTGACCGAGGAGGCGGCCGCGGGACGCGCACCGCCGGCGGTCACGCGCCACATTTCCAAACCAGCCAGCGATGACGACGCGCGCATCGGTCGCACGTCGTCGAACGTTTCGAGCACCAGCTCGACGGCGAGCACGCGCGCACGAACCAGTCGTCCGCCGCAAAGCTCGCTGGCCTTGGCGCTGCGCACCAGGGCGTAGGCGTGCGCGACGAGCTCGATCTTGCCGTCGCGTTCGGCCAGCTGGCCGACGAGCGACACCAGCTCCAGTGCACCCTCGTGATGCTGCAGCGGGCCGTTGGTCGTCGAGACGCGCAGCTCCTCGAGCGTTCCAGAGCCGCGCACTTCGCCGGCGCG
>JBBQIO010000931.1:0-1910 GCA_038325015.1 Polyangia bacterium | reverse complement strand
GCGTCTGCCGAATTCCGTCGGAGTGGGTGGTCTCGAGCAGATAGTCGAGGAGATAGTTGACGACCGTCTTGGGCAGGTTCGCGATCACCGCGAGCGCGCCTTCGAGGTCGCCGCCGATGGTCGTGTAGCCGACGGCCTTTTCGCTCATGTTGCTGGTCTGCAAAAAGAGCCCCGCGGCGGCGTTGGACCAGGTCCACATGCGCTCGGCACGCAGTCGCGCCTGCACGTTTTGGCGCGCCATCGGCGTGATGGTCTCGCCGGGCTGGAGCATCTGGGTGACCGCCGCGAGCTCGCGCTCGAAGGCGTCGTCGATGTCGACAATCTCGAACGGGACGCCGAGCTCGGCGGCGGCGACCTGGGCAGCGTGGCGCGTGCGGCCCGACGAATAGCGCGTCGGCATAAAAAAAGCGCGCAGAATTTTGCTGCACTGCACACGCTGCGCCTCGGCGCCCTCGGCGGCGTATTTTTTCGTCACCCAGCGGTGCGCAACGAGCAGGCACAACAGGCTGTCGCGACCGCCGGACAGCGCCACGCCGATGGTCTTGAACACTCCGGTCTTCTCGAAGTAGTCGCCGACGCCGAGCGCCAGCGCGTCGAGCAGCTCCTCGCAAAACTCGATGCGGGCCGGGACGCGCTCGGTCGGCGCAGGCAGAAAGAAGCTCCCGTGTCGTGGCACGAAAAACCGTAGGCCATGGCGCTCGGTCAGCGACGGCACGACAACCCGCCGAATGCGCGAGCGCGTCTCGGCGAAGGACTCCTCTTCGGTGCGCCAGGTCGTGTTTTCCAGGCGCAGGCGCAACGTGCGGTCGAGATCGACGTTGGCCGCGGTCACCCCTTCGGTGAAGCGCGGCGCGCTGTGCACCAGTCGGCCGTTCTGTGCGATGAAGCCACCGCCGTCGAAGATCAGGCCGTCGTTGGCGCCGATCAGGTTGACATAGGCCACCGTGCACTGATTGTCGCTGGCGCGGGTGCACACCAGCTCGCGCCGCGTATCGGTGATGCCCAGACGGAATGGCGACGCCGATAAGTTGACGATCAGCTCGGCGCCAGCAAAGGCGCGCCGCCGCATCGGCCCATCGGGCGACCAGATGTCTTCACAAACATCGAGCGCGAACGTGCCGAAGTCGGCGGTGAACACTAGGTCCCCGAACGGCACGCCGTGCACTTCGCGCTGCAGGCCTGGCGTACCGCGGGCAAATGTACGTTTTTCGTAAAAGACATTGTAATTCGGTAATTTTTCTTTCGGGCACAGTCCCACGACCTGGCCCGATTGCACCAACGCCGCGCAGTTGTAGACCCCGGCGTCAGCCAGCACCGTGACGCCGACGACGAACAGCGTCGAATGCGCCGCGGTCTCGGCACAAAAGCGCGACAGCTCGCTCCACTGCACGTCGACGAATTGACGCCACTGCACCAGATCCTCGACGGGATATCCCGAGACCAGCTGCTCGGGAAAGGCCACCAGCGTCGCGTGATCCGCCGCCGCCTGGTGGGCCAGCGCAATCGCGCGATCGACGTTGCTGCGCACTGCCCCGACGGTGGTGTTGACGTTGGCCAGCGCTATCCTCACGAGCCTCATCGCTGCGCCTCGCCGACCAACGCTTCTATCTGGGCGACCAATCGGTCCGACGCGACCAGCGGCCACGGCTGCGCCTGTTCGAGCGCGCGCTGCTCGGGCGGCAGCGCCGCGATCTGCGTTCGCACATACTCGCGCGTCTCGTCGAGCGACGGTGCGACGCCAACCGGAGCGCTCCCCTGCCATACCGGCTGCAAAAGCGGGCGCGCGACGCCAGAAGAGAGCGTGGAAGGCGCGTCGGACGGAGGTTACTGATCATGGTCGGCATAGAGCAGCAACTTCAAGCGCCCGGGGATCGTCGAATTAAAGATGCCGTGGGGAGTGTTCATCGGTG
>JBBQIO010000930.1:0-1910 GCA_038325015.1 Polyangia bacterium | reverse complement strand
CATCTGCGGCATCGGCAAAATCACTGCTAGGCGTCAGGTAATAGCGCATCGCCCTCGCCCAGATCTTGGCCGCGCTTGCCACGCCCAGCCCGCCCGGACCGTCGGCCATGAGATAGCCGACATGCGAGACAATTGTCGAATCTGAATGAACATCTGCAGTGCTGCCATATTCGCTCATGGTCGTCGGATTTCCCGTGATCTGCGGGTCAGCGAGATTGCGCAGCGCCCCGTGCGCCAACAGGGTTGATCCGATCTGCCAGCGCTGCTCGGGCCACGCGTCGTAGGTAATGAACACGGCGAACAGGTCGGCAAGCGCTTCTGCGAGCGCCCCGCTCTGCCCCCGACGATCAAGCCCGACCATGGCGTCGATGACGGCGTGCGAATATTCGTGGGCCACGACGTCGGCCGCTCCGGCGAGTGGCCGAGTGTCCCTATCGCCATCGCCAAACACCAGACCGCGGCCGTCGAAAAATGCGTCGCTGTAGCCGACGCCAAAATGGACGCTGATCTCGATTCCGCCGCCATTTCCGTCCCAGCCGCGCCATCCGTGCACTTGGGCGAAATAGTCGTACGCCTGACTTACGTAGGCGGCCGCGTCGACCGCGCTGCCCGCCCCGGGGCCGCTCAGGTCCCACCGATTCGCGTTGGCGCTCTGCACTTCGACCCCGGGCAGCCGCGTGTGATGTGCCATCGAATAGATCTTCTGCGTGCCGCGACTCGCGTCTTCGAGATAGTCGACGCCGTTGCGCTGCGCGATCTCGAACGACTGCAGCTCGCCAAACACCCCCGTGCCGCTGCCTTGCAAGTGGACCCATTCATCGGCCGAGCGCAGTACGCGCCCATCGGCGGCATCGACGAACGTGCCCAGTCGCATGGCGTGCGTCGCGTCCGCGACGGTTACCTCGACCCGCCACGCGAGCCGCGCAACGCTCGGCGAGGTCGGATAGACCCACAAGGTCGGCACCAGCACAGTGAACGTCGAGGGCGCGGCCAAAGGGAGCTGACCCTGGGCCGCCGCGATCGCGATGGCCTGTGCATTTGTCGCCGAGATCTCCGGAATGGTCGACAGCGCGCCGATCGGTTGATAGCGCCCAACGATCGTCGTGAGCTCGCCCGCCGCATCGAAGCACACGCGCAGCTCGTCGCCCCACACCGGAATCTTCTGATAGGCGTGGGCCAGCGTGACGTGCAGCATGCCGAGCGAATCGATTTCGCCGGGCCGCGCCGTCAGCTCGTCGATCGACCCGAGCGAAAACAGTGCGCGATTTTGCTCCAAGAACGCGCGACTCGCGTGCTCCGCGACGCTTGGAGTCAGCGCCAACGGCTTGGTCCGTCCGACGAGCAGCGCTGGCGTCGACAGATCTGCGTGGTTGCGCAAACGCCAAGCGTAACCGGTCGACGCCTGCAGCGCGGCGAGCGCCTGTGCTTGGCCGCCATCGACTCCACCGGCATCGACGCCGGCGGGGCGTTCGGAATTCGTGCTCTGACACCCGAGGAGCAGCAGTCCACAAAGCAGTTGCGCGCGCATGCGACACGGTCAAAGCAGCGCTCGTGCCATGTGCTCTATTCAGCTTTGGTGCGCTCCGCGACGGAGCTATGGAGCGTGTGTCCGTAGACCGGACGGGCCGCGTCCGGCCGAGCCCACTGCACCGCGTTCAGCGGCGGTGCGGAGCGGCGTCGCCGTGGTCGAGCGTCTCTTCGTCAGAACCGGCGTGTAAACCGTGCCGCGAGATCACGCGCGCGCACGAGTTCCAGCGCAAGATCGCGTCGTCGTTGCCGGCCGTCGCCAACCCCTCGGCGCGAGCGTACAGCTGCATTGCGCCGTCGAGCCAGGTGAACGCTTGCCGTCCTGGGTCGCCGCCGGCCAAGAGCGCCAGGCCCCAGCGCTCGTGCACGATCCCGTCGGAATA
>JBBQIO010000929.1:0-1912 GCA_038325015.1 Polyangia bacterium | reverse complement strand
CGATGAGGTGGCGTTTTCGCGCTTGGGCCTGGTCGTCATCGACGAGCAGCATCGTTTTGGCGTGGCGCAGCGGGCACTCTTGCGCGACAAAGGCGGCCGATTCTCAGACGACGGTCAGTGCGCGGCGCCGCACCTCTTGGTGATGACCGCCACGCCCATCCCGCGCACGCTGGCGCTGACCGCCTATGGCGATCTCGATCTGACGCTGCTCGACGAGATGCCGCCCGGTCGCTTGCCCGCCGAGACCACCGTGCTGTCGGGAAAGTCGGCGCGCAACAAGGCCCTCGCCGCGCTCCGCGTTGCGCTCGACGAAGGCAAGCAAGCCTACTGGGTCTGTCCGCTGGTCGAGGAGAGCGCCAAGATCGACCTCGCCGACGTCACCGAGGCGGCGGAGTTTCTGCGCTCCGAGCTCGACGTCCCCGTTGGCCTGGTTCATGGCAGGCTGTCGGCGGCAGAACGTGAGTCGGTGATGCGCGCTTTTCGGACCGGGGCGACGCGCCTTCTCGTCGCCACCACGGTGATCGAGGTCGGCGTCGACGTGCCCGCCGCGTCGCTGATGGTGATCGAAGGCGCCGAGCGCTTTGGGCTGGCGCAGCTGCACCAGCTCCGCGGCCGGATCGGTCGCGGTGGCGGCCGCTCGCGCTGTTTGCTCTTGGCCGGCAACAAGGCCGGTGACGCCGCTGAGCGGCTGGCGGTGATGGCCGAGACCAGCGATGGTTTTGTCGTCGCTGAGGCCGATCTACGCATCCGCGGCCCGGGCGAGCTCTTCGGGACCCGTCAGGCTGGGCTACCAAAGCTCCGCTACGCAGATCTCATCCGCGATGCCGACCTCTTGCGCCAGGCGCGCGCCGAAGCCTTCGCCCTACTCGAGGCCGACCCCCATCTCAGCGCGCATCCAGCGACGAAGACGGTGCTGGACGCACGCTGGTCAGAAGCGCGTCTGTTCGGCGAAGAAGCGGGCTAGAGCGTGACGGGAGCCAAACCGGTAGGCGCTCTAAAAGCCGGCGTCGAGTTGTTGGTTGGAGTCGGGGACCAGCTGGAGCATGCGGGTGCGGCCGCGATATTCGACGCGCACCGAGTGGTTTTGGGTGTCGCGGGTCACGCTGTAGGGCGGAGACCAGGGCGCGCCATCGAGAAAGACATGGGCGCCTCTGGGGAGGCTGGTGAAAATGATCTGAACCTTGGTTGGGCTTTGCTGAAGGCCCACCAGGCCCGGGCGCAGCCACAGCACCGCACCGACGGCGATTGCCGCCAAGAAAACCACCACAACAAGCCAGCTGGATCCGCCGCTTCGTGTTGGCGCGTGGGTGGCTGCTGCTGGCTGGGTCGGGCGAACGAGCTCGAGCGGGGCTTCCGGTGCCTCCAACTCGTCGGCCTTCTTTGGGCGCAGCACTTCGATGGGCGGCTCCGCCTTGGCGTGTCGCGTGACCAGGCCAATCGGCGCGTCGTCGCCCTCGCGGGTGGGTGTCCCGCGGTCGAGGTCCGGCCGGTGTCGCGCGGGCACGGTGGTGAGTGCGGGTCCGCGCATCGGTTCCAGATCGTCGTAGCGGACCTGGTCAGCGACGGCGCCGAGGTCGGTGCGCAGCCGCAACAGCGCCTCTCGCATCTCGGTCGCCGACGCAAATCGCGCCTCGCGATCAGGCGCTAGCGCCTTACCGACCAGCGCCGACAGAATCGCCGGCGCCTCAGGCCACACCTCGATGAGCGGCGGCGGGCGGCCTTCGAGCAGCTGAAAGGCGATGGTGGCGAAGGTCTCGCCGCGATACGGTGTCCGGCCCGACAGCATTTCGTAGAGCACCACGCCGAGCGCGTGTAGGTCGGCGCGCCCGTCGACATCGGGCTGTCCGCGCGCTTGCTCGGGGGCCATATACAGCGGCGTGCCCAGTACGGCCCCGTCGCTGGTGAGGCGGAC
>JBBQIO010000928.1:0-1914 GCA_038325015.1 Polyangia bacterium | reverse complement strand
CGTGCCGAGCGACCCGAGCGAGCTCATCGATGTCTGGGTCATCTTCAACTACTCGACAGCGCCATGAAGGACGACCGCCATGCACAGCCGGTCGGCGACAAGGCGGCAGCGGTCGAAGGCGTACCGACGGCTTCTTTCGCGGCGCTACGGGCACCGACCCTCGAGCTGCCCAAAGGTGGTGGCGCACTCCGCGGTATCGGCGAGACGCTGCGTACCAGCACAGCGACAGGAACCGCGGGCCTCGATATTCCGCTGCCGCTTAGCCCTGCCGCACATGGGCCGACGCCGGCGCTCGCGCTCGCTTACGATTCGGGGCAAGGCAATGGCCCCTTCGGCGCTGGTTGGGCGCTGGAGATTCCGCGCATCACGCGCCGCACCGATAGGCGGCTGCCTGAGTACGGCGAAGACACCGACGCGTTTTTGCTCTCGGGTGCCGAGGAGCTGGTGCCGGCCACCATCGAAGATCCCGTCACGCACGCACTACAGCGTGATCGCTTGGAGAGCGCGACGGAGATTGTCGATCGCTATCGCCCGCGCACCGAAGGTCTGTTCGCGCTCATCGAGCGGCATTTCGACAGGAACACGCGGCGCGTCTGGTGGCGCACGCTCAGCCGGGACAACGTCACTTCGACGTTCGGAACCAGCGCGGCATCCTGCATAGCCGATTTGGCGCGGCCAGAACGCATCTCGTCGTGGCTCCTCGAGCGCACCGAAGACGACCGCGGGCACGTCGCCGTCTTTGAGTACAAGCCCGAGGACCTCGCGGGCGTGAGCGCGGCGCTTCCGTCCGAAGCTCATCGCAGCAGCCCGAGTAATCTGCATCCCAAGTCGATCCGCTACGGCAATTCGACGATGGGTGATGAGACGACCTGCCACTTCGAGCTCGTCTTCGACTATGGCGAGCATACGAGTGACGGCCCGGCGCAAATGGCGAGCTGGGTGCTGCGTGCCGATCCGTTCTCGTCGTATCGCGCTGGCTTCGAAGTGCGCTGCTATCGATTGTGCCAGCGCGTGCTCATGTTTCACCGCTTCGGCGCGCTTGGTGAAAACCCGGTGTTGGTGCGCGCGCTCGAGCTCGGCTACGACGACAGCCCTTCGCTCGGCAAGCTCGTCAGCGCCACGCTCGTCGGCTACGGCGAAGCGGGAACGCAAGCGCTGCCGCCGCTCCAGCTAGCCTACTCGGAGCCGAGCTTTGACAAGACCCTTCACACGCCGGCGATGGAGCAGGAGTTTCCCCGCTTTGCCGTCGGCAGCAACGCGCAGTGGGTGGATCTCGATGGTGAAGGCCTGCCCGGCATGCTCGTCGAACAGAGCGGAGGGCTGCACTTTCAGCGCAACCTCGGCGGCGGCCGTCTGGCGCCGGCGCGGCTGTTGCCGCGCTCGCCCAATTTGCCGGACGGCACGCAGCTCGCCGATATCGAAGGCGCCGGCACGCTGGCGATGATCGCGTGGTCGCCGGCACACGCCGGATTTCACGAACGCGACGGCGACGGCTGGGGACCTTTTATCAGCTTCGCAGCGCAGCCGGTCGTGGACTGGAACGATCCAAACCTGCGCATGATCGATCTCAACGGCGACGGTATCGCTGATCTGCTGATCAGCCGCGGCGATCATTTGCTGTGGTATCCGTCGCTGGGCCGCGGTGGCTTCGCCGCACCGCGCCGCGTGCCACTGCCTAGCAACGAGGAAAACGGCGCGCGCCTGGTGTTCGCCGATCCGCTCGCCAGCCTGTTTCTCGCCGACATGAGCGGCGATGGCCTTTGCGACATCGTGCGCGTCACCTGGTCCGAGGTCGTCTACTGGCCGAATCTTGGCCACGGGCGATTTGGCGCCGAGGTGCACATGGACCGCGCACCCAAGCTCGCCAGCCGCGAGCGCTTCAACGCGCGCCAGGTGCGACTCGCCGATCTCGAC
>JBBQIO010000927.1:0-1915 GCA_038325015.1 Polyangia bacterium | reverse complement strand
AGGGCGGTTACCAACCCCATCACCAGCGCGGCGATGCTCTTGCCCAGGACGATCGACAGGTCCGAAAGCGGCGAGGCGAGCAGGGTTTCGATGGTCTTGCGCTCGCGCTCGCCGGCGAACGCGTCGGCCGCGATGACGGCGGAGACCATTGCCGGGAACATCAGATAGTAGGCAATCGCCGCAGGACTCGCCGCCAGCCACGCCTCCGGCATGCTCAACGGCATCATCACGCCGAGCACGGCGACCATCAGCGCCGGCTGAATCAGGCTGCCGCGCAGCGACGAGCGATTGGCGAACAGCTCGAGCAGCTCTTTGCGCAACACGGTCAGGACATCACTCACGCGACACCTCCGCCGTTGCCACGTTCGCCGACGCCGACGCCTCCGATGAGGGACAAGAACGCATCTTCAAGCGAGGCCGTGCGCGTATGCACCTCGTAGAGCGTGACGCCGTGCCGCATCAGCTCGGACGCGAGCGCTCGCCGCTGTTCTGCGTCGCAACGCACGACCGCCGACGTGGCCCCCGCGCCACCGACCCACTCGAATGAAGTGATCAGCCGCGCCTCTTGCAGAACGGTTAGCACCGTCGAGTCCAGCCCGTCGCCGGAAACGTCGACCTCGATTGCAGCGCTCCCGGGGGGATCCGTTTTCGATCCGCCAAGCTGGCCCGGCGCGCCGGAGGCGATGACGTGCCCGAGCTGCACGACTGCGACCGCGCTGCAGATTTTCTCGACGTGGGCCAGATCGTGCGTGGTCAGAAGGACGGTGACCTGCTCGTCGAGACCGAGGCGTACGATGCGCTCGCGCAGCTCGGCGGCGGCTGCCGGATCGAGCCCGGAGAAGGGCTCGTCGAGAAGTAGCAGTTTCGGCTTGTGCACCAGCGCGCGCGCGATGGCCAGCTTCTGGCGCATCCCTTTGGACCAGCGCACGACGGCCTCGCTCCTGCGCTCCCATAGATCGAACGAGCGCAGCAACGACTCTATGCGCGGCGCGCGCTCGGGCGCGGGAACATGATGAATGCGCGCGTAGTAGTCGAGGTTGGCCAGCGCCGTCATGCGCTCGTACACGCCATCGTTTTCCAGGAGCACGCCCACCTGACGCCGGACCTCGGTTGGTTGGGCGGACGGGTCCAGGCCCAGCACACGTACCGTCCCAGCGTCGGCGCGCACGAGCCCGAGCAGGGTGCGCAGCGTCGTGGTCTTGCCCGCGCCGTTGGGGCCGAGAAAGCCGAAGATCGCGCCAGCCTCGACGCGCAGAGTGAGGCGATCGAGGCTCTGCGCAGCGCCGAATCGTTTGGATACGTCGGCCATGTCGATCGCCGTTCGGGTCATCTAATCCTCGTCGGAGCGGAAGGCTCCGGGTGGTCGCTGTTAGAACACACTGCGAGCTCGATCGATTCCCGGTCCGTTGCGGACAATAAGTTATTTTGTGGTCCACAAATACACACCGTTCCACTCCGGCGGCGGCGGATTGGCGGCCAGAGCGCGGCAGCGCTCGACCAGGAGCTGGCTCGGGCGGTCGTCCATTTGCGCCGCGAGTAAATCGACGCCGGCGGCAAAATCGTGCGCGAAATAGGCCTCGAGCGCGCGCTCGTAGAGCGCTACGACGTCCGATTTATCGCCCGCTCCGCCACACAGCTCGTAGATCATCACGCTGTTCGATTTGCCTTTGACCGCGACTCGATCGAGCCGGCGAAAGAGCGCCTGCGCACCCACCCGATCGACGACCGATTGGCTGACGATGGCGGTCGTGCCGTACTGCTTGTTGAGCGCTTCGAGTCGCGACGCCAGGTTCACACCGTCGCCGATCGCGGTGTAGCTCATGCGATTGGGCGCGCCGAAGTGACCGACCATCACCTCGTCGCAGTGAATGCCGAAGCGCGTGGTCCACGCCGCAAGCCCCTGCCACGCCGGTGA
>JBBQIO010000926.1:0-1917 GCA_038325015.1 Polyangia bacterium | reverse complement strand
CCTTGGCGTGTGCCGTGTGGATGAGGAGGCCGGCAGCCGGTTAGTCCTTCAGCGCTGCTCCGCGGCCGGGCGCCGTTCGCGTTGAAACGGGCTGGGCGGATCACCGCTGGAGGGCTAAGCGTCGACTGCCGCGCCCTGGCTACTGTTAAGACAGGCCGGATCAAGATGGACCCGGCGATTCGAACCTGACGTCCCATGACCGCGGCGGATGGCCACGGCGGATCGCTTTTACTTGCGGATGCCGAGCGTCGTGATGACCGTGCGGTAGCGCTCGAGGCTCTCGGACTTCAAGTAGTCGAGGAGCCGACGACGCTGACTGACCAGTCGCAACAGACCGCGACGCGAGTGGTGGTCTTTGACGTGGGTCTTGAAGTGCTCGGTGAGGTAGTTGATGCGCTCGGACAAAAGCGCGACCTGGACCTCGGGCGAGCCGGTGTCTTTTTCGTGCGTGGCGAACTTGCTGATGACTGCGACTTTGCGCTGCGTTGCCAGACTCATCGTTTCGTTACCCTTCTTGTGTTGCTGCTGACTTTTTTGTGCGGTTTTTGGCTGCCGTTTTATGGGCGACGGGCGGCAAAATGTCAACCAAATACGCGGAGCAGGGCCAAGTCCGCCTGCGGCCCGGAGCGGTGAAGGACGGCCACCAAGGCCCCTTTGGGGTCGACCGCGATAAACGGCCCGGCGCCCGCGGGCAGTCGGACGCCGAGCGCGGCCACCCGGCGACTCTTTCCGGCGCGCACCGCCACGGTCTCATCGGCATCCAGCGACAGCGTCGGCAGGTGGGCGAGCGCTCGGGCCGGCGCTTGCAGCTGCAGGAGCCGCTCGGCTTCGGGGGCCGCCAAAAAGTCCATGGGCAGCGCCGTGGCGATGGCGAACGGGCCGACCTGCGTGCGGCGCAGCTGCGTCAGGTGCGCCCCGACGCCCAGCTTGGCGCCCAGGTCGGCGCCGATCGTACGGACATAGGTGCCTTTGCCGCAGCGCACGAAAAAGCGCACGCGGGCGCGGTTGCCCTCGACGGCGAACGATTCGACGCGCAGCTCGGCGATGTGCACCGTGCGCGCGGCCCGCTCGATGGTCTTGCCCTGGTGCGCCAGCTCGTAGAGGCGCTTGCCGTCGACGCGGATGGCCGAGTGCATGGGCGGGATCTGCTGGATCGTGCCGACCAAGGTGGCCAGTGTCGCGCTGACTTGGTCGAGGGTCAGGTGGCTAGCGTCGCGCTCGTGCAAAACGCGCCCGGTGGCGTCCTCCGAGTCGGTGGTCACGCCCAGGAGCGCGTCGGCGAGGTAGCCCTTTTCGCCGTCCTGGAGGTAAGGGACGAGCTTGGTGGCCTCGCCGATGCAAACCGGCAAAACACCGGTGGCCATCGGGTCGAGCGTGCCGGCGTGGCCGACCCGCTTTTCACCGAACGCGCGCCGGACGCGCGCCACGACGTCGAAGGAGGTCAAGCCGATGGGCTTGTCGAGGTTGAGGACCCCTTCGATTTTTGCCGGGCTCATGGCGATGCAGCGGGGGTGCCGAGGAGTGCGACCAGCCGGTCGAACGCCGCTTCGAGCGGTCCGGGGAGGAGACAGCCCGCCGCCTGCGCATGGCCGCCACCGCCGAGCGGTGTGGCGAGCGCGGCCACGTCGTAGGCGCCTTTACTGCGCAGGCTGACGCGGATGCCGCGCCCGGTCTCGCTCAACATGGCACCGACCTCGACGCCGGCCAGACCGCGCGCATAGTTGACGAAGCCTTCGCACTGCTCGGGCGCGGCGCCGGCTTCGCTGAGCTGACCGTGCGCTAAAAACAGAAACGCCGCTTTGCCCCAGGGAAAATCGACGATGCGCAACGACTGCAGGACCAGCGCAAGCAGCCGCAGGCGCGCGGCGGGCTGCTCCTCTTCACTGCGGCGCGCGAACTCCCACGGGACCGTCCCCG
>JBBQIO010000925.1:0-1919 GCA_038325015.1 Polyangia bacterium | reverse complement strand
ATCGCCCGCGACGTGCGGCCTGAGCTCGCGCAGCTCGCCCGCTTCGCCCCGTCGGCGCAGGCGTGCCGGGCCTGGCTGATCAGCGTGGGCACCGGGCCCGCGCGGCGAACGACGGCTACGGGCCACCGCACGCGGCAAGACGACCAGGGGCAGCGGCTGCGGAAAGTAGGCCTCGACGGACCACAGCCCAAACGCGTCGCAGAGCTCGACCGAGATGCCATGCGCGCGCCAGCGGCCGGCGGTGGCGGCGGTGAGCTCCAGCTGAAGCTCGCTCGTACTGGCGGCTGGCACATGCATGTTGACGGGCCGCACGAGCAGCGCCGGAGAGGCATTGACGCTCAGGTGGACTCGCCCAAGTGGGCGCGCGCTCGCGCTGCGCAGTCGCGCTCCGATGCAAAAGGGCACGCCGGCGCGCAGCGGCTCGGCGCTCTTCGCCAGCTCCCAGTCGAACGAAACCCGCTTGCGCCAGAGCGCGCTAGCTTGGGCGAAAAACCGCACGTACAGCGCGGTCAGCGCCGCGAGCACCAAGAGGCCGAGGGCGACCAGTCGAGGCAGGCCCGCGGCGGCGCCCCCCAACATCAAGAGCGCCCCGACTGCGACCGCGGCGCGCGCTGCCCCGGTCAGACTCGGCAGCCGGCCGCCCGACGGCGCACGGGCGCTCACCGTCGTGGAGCGCTGCGAAAGGGCACGCGATCGAGCGCCTCTCGGATGACCGACGAACCGGTCGCGCCATCGAGTTCGGCGTCGGGTTGCAGCACCAGACGATGGCCGAGCGCGGCCGGCGACAAAAGCTTGATATCGTCGGGCAGGACGAAGTCGCGCCCCTCGATGAGCGCCCACGCTTTGGCGCCGGCGATGAGCTGCAGCGCCGCGCGCGGCGAGGCCCCCAAGAGGACGCGCCGATGGCCGCGCGTAAAATGCACCAGCCCCAGCACATAGTCGAAAATGTCGTCGGCCACGAAGACTTGATCGGCCAGCGCCTGCAGACGCGCGATCAGCTCCGGCTCGAGCACCCGGAGTGGCGTGCGATCGCTGGACGCCGCCAACGGTGCGCCTTTGGTCGCGGTCGGCGCGGCGTAGCGCTTGAGCATCGCCCGCTCGGCATCGAGCGACGGATACCCCATGTCGACGCGGAACAAGAAGCGATCGACCTGCGCCTCGGGCAGGGGATAGGTGCCCTCGTGCTCGACCGGATTCTGCGTGGCCAGGACGACGAAGGGCAGGGGCAGCGGCAAGGTCTGTCCCTCGATCGTGACCTGCCGCTCCTGCATCGCTTCGAGCAGCGCCGACTGCGTCTTGGGCGGGGCGCGGTTGAGCTCGTCGCCGAGGACGACCTGGGCGAAGATCGGGCCGGCGCGCAGAGTGAACTGCCCGCTCCGCGGGTCGAGCACGTAGGTGCCGGTGATGTCCGACGGCAACAGGTCTGGCGTGAACTGAATGCGCGAAAACGAGCAGCCCAGCGCGTCGGCCATCGCCTTGCACAGCGTCGTTTTGGCGACGCCCGGAACGCCCTCGATGAGCACATGACCGCGCGCCAAGAGCGCCGTCAGGCACAGATTGACCGGCCCGATTCCGGTCGCGTCGCCGACGAACGCCTTGTGCACCTCGCGGCGGAGATCGGCCACCAACTGGGCGACCTCGTCGAGCGTGGAGCGCTCCATCGGTACCGGCGAATGGTTCATGAGCGGGGCGTAACCTCACGGATGGCGGAACGACCGAGCGCCTGGGCCGCTCGCTGCAGCCCGACAATCGTACGCGCAGATGGGGGTGGTGTGGCATCCCGCAATCGACGGACCCGGGCGATGAGGCGCGCCGCCTGCGCCGCGGGGCTTCGTCGTGGGACGCGATCTTGCCGCGGCCAGCGCTGGCGCAAAGAAGCGTACAGGAGTCGAACCGCGTAGGCGCGTGCCGCCGGACCG
>JBBQIO010000924.1:0-1920 GCA_038325015.1 Polyangia bacterium | reverse complement strand
CTGCTGCAGCTGAAGAAAGACCTCACCACGGCCAGCCGCGACAGCCAGCAGGAAACCACCGGCGCGACGCAGGCGTTGTCCGCTCAGGCACACGAACGCGAGGACGATGCGCAGCACCTGACCGCATACGAGCTGAACGGCCAGCTGGGTGAATTCGTCGAGCGGCGCGTCAGCGCCATCGATCGGGCGCTGGCCAAGATCGAGGCCGGCACGTACGGTCTCTCGGACCGAAGCGGCAAGCCCATCGCCCTCGAACGGCTCAAGGCCCTGCCGGAAGCCGCCCTCACGCAGCAGGAACAACAGGCCCTGGACGCCAGGTCCTAGCCGGGCGCAGGCGCGCAGCCGCTGTCGCAGGTTGCCCGGCGTTTCCAGCGCATTCGGCGTCAGCGCTACCCCGAATGAGGAGCATCCGGGGCGAGGTCTCCTCGGCGTGCCAGCAGTCTGCGCGTGATCAGGCCGACGCCCCGCGCGATCTTCCTCACGGCGAGGACCCGTTGAGCCCTGGCGTCAGCGCCCTTCCTGGCAAGGAAGCAATCACGCCCGCCGAGAGGCAGCATCAGCGTGCCGCACGCTTGGCCCGAATCGTCATCGTGGTGTCAAGATCGCCCGGCACGGTTGTGGCCCGGCATCTCGCGATCGGCTCTCGCTGCAGCGTTTGGGAGCGCACGGCAAGACCATAGTGAACCGCTGTATCCGGAGATTCGAAATGCATCTCGGCTTTTGCCGACCTCGCCACTTGGTCGGAGGTGCACTCGACCACTTCTAGTAGCGAAGCAAAGCGACCACCGCGGACAGACGCATGGCTCGAGACAAGCTCGCTGCGAGCCTGAGGGGGAGCGGCTTGTTTCAGGCATTGCTCGCTGTCGCGATATCGAATGCGCGCAAAGATTTTTTCGATGGCGTGCGTCCAGACCTCGTCCGGCAGCGTCGTATGTCCCTCTATCCGGCGTCCGGCGGACACATCCGCTTACCAGCCGCTGCGCGACGAGTTCGACATCATTTACCCCCAGTACCTCGCACTCACCGCGCGGCGGCGGCTAGCATGGCATTGAAGTAGACTGCGCTCCTGGCGTCGCCTCTGGCCGGTGAGGCGCGCCTGGTTGGAGCCCGGCAACCCATGAGCATTCGTCAGCCGTTTCTGGTCTTGGTGCTGCTGTGCGTTATGTGCGTCAGCTGCGGCCAGGACCGGCCTGCGACAGCGGCAGGCGGCACGGCCACGACGCCGCCGGAGAAGGTGGTCGATCTGTTCGTGTGGGCCGATGACATCGATCCTGAGGCGCTGAGCGCCTTCGAGAAGTCGACGGGCATCAAGGTCCGCCAGTCTTTCTTCGACAGCCCGGAGACGCTCGAGTCGCGCATGATGGCCGGCCACAGCGGCTTCGATCTGGCGGTTCCCACGGCGGCCTTCGTGCGCCGACAGATCCGCAGCGGCGCCTACGTGGCGCTCGACAAGTCGCGTCTGCCGAATCTCTCGAACCTGGATCCCGCGCTCATGGCGCGCGTGGCCGTCAACGACCCGGACAATGCCCACGGCATCGTCTACACCTGGGGCACCATGGGGATCGGCGTGAACCGCGAGGCGGTGCGAAAGCTCCTGCCCGCCGCGACATTCGACAGCTGGCGCCTGGTGTTCGACCCGGCGCAGGCCGCCCGCGTGGCGAGGTGCGGGCTCAGTCTCATGGACGACCCGGTGGGCATCGTGCGCATCGTGCTTCAGTTTCTCGGTCGCTCCGTGAACGCGCCGAGCGAGAATGACCTCGCGGCCGTCGAACGGGTGCTGCTGGGCATCCGGCCGTTCATCCGCTACATCGACACCGCCGGGCAGATCCAGGCACTGGCCAATGGCGATCTGTGCGTCGTGGTGGCCTACAACGGCACCGTGGTGCAGGCACGGCGGCGCGCCCTGGAGGCGTCCCTGAG
>JBBQIO010000923.1:0-1924 GCA_038325015.1 Polyangia bacterium | reverse complement strand
GACGCCGTTCCGAGCGGGTCGACAGCGGCGCGTCGAGCTGCACGATGACGGTCGGCAGGGCACAAAAAGGCAGGGCGCCGAGGAGCGCACGCACGGCCGGACGAGCGAACAGCAGGAATGCGACCTGCGCCGACGCCGGATTGCCGGGCAGGCCAAAAAACAGCGCTGTGCCGAGCGTGGCGACGGCCAGCGGTTTGCCCGGCTTCATGTCGACGCGCCAAAAGGCGAGCTTGGCGCCGAGCTCGTCGAGGACTGCGCGCACGTGATCGTGCTCGCCCACCGAGACACCGCCGGTCGTCAGGATGACGTCTGCCTGCGCCGCGGTCTGGAACGCACGGCGCAGCTCGACGCGATCGTCGGCCACACGCGGGAGCAGCCAGGGTGCACCGCCGGCCTCGGTAATCAGCGCCGCCAATGCGTGGAGATTGGCGTCGCCAATCGCTCCAGCGTCGCGCGGCTCGCCTGCGGCGCGCACCTCGTCCCCGGTCGAGATCACGGCCACGCGTGGGCGCGTCGCCACCTCGACCGTCGTCGATCCGAGCGCACCGAAAAGCGCGAGCGCAGGGGCGTCGATTCGTGTGCCACGCCGGAGCACGATCTGACCCGCGTGCAGATCGTCGCCGCGCTGGCGCACAAAAGCGCCGGCCGCCGGTCGTGCATCGAGCCGAACCGTGGCGCCCTCGGCCATCGCTTGTTCCTGCATCACGACCGCGTCGGCGCCGGTGGGCAGCCGCGCTCCGGTCATGATGCGCACGACCTCGCCCGGAGCGAGGCTCACCGACGGTTGCAGCGGCCGGCCGGCGGCCGATTCACCGATCACACGGAGCGGCTGGCCGATGAAGCGATGGTCGCTCAAATCGACGCTGCGGACCGCGTAGCCGTCCATCGCGGATTGGTCGAACGCCGGCAGATCTTCGTCGGTGACGACGTCGCGACCGACAATGCGCTCGTGCGCGCTGGTCGGTGCGACCCGCTCGGTAGGTAGTGCTGCGGTGACGCGCGACAGAACCAGCGCCTGGGCCGCTTCGACGGTCAAGAGCGAGCTGGACATGCGGTTAGTGCGCTGTCACCAGGCTAGCTTCGCTTTGCGTTCAGTCGACGGAGATGAGCTCGACGTCGAAGACCAGCGTGGCGTTAGGCGGGATCACTCCGCCAGCGCCGCGTGCGCCATAGCCGAGCCCAGGCGGGATCTGGAGCTGGCGCTTGCCGCCGATCTGCATCGAGCCGACGCCTTCGTCCCAGCCCTTGATGACCTGTCCTTGACCGATGGCGAAGACGAACGGCTCGCCGCGGTCGACCGAGCTGTCGAACTTGGTCCCGTCGGTGAGCCAGCCTGTGTAGTGGACGTGCACATGCTGTCCGGACTTCGGCGAAGCGCCCGCACCCTTCTTGATGTCGGCATATTTCAGACCCGACGGCGTGGTCACCCACTTGCTAGTGATCTTGGTCGGCGCGCCGTTGCCATCGGCAACCGCGTGGGCGCACAGCGCCAGAGACAGTAGAGCGAGCGTACCGGTGAGCACGAGGCGTTGGCGCATTCCGATCTCCTTGTAGCCTGCAGAAATTGAGCGGCCCGGCATTCTAACGCTGGGTCGAGTCCCTGTCGATGTTGCCGGGAGGTGCGGCGCGGATTCGGGAATGCCTCTCACACGATGCACGCTGACGATTTCTTCGCGATGTTCTTGACCGCCACATTCTGGATGTTGTAGAAGCGTAGTTGATCGTACGGGCTGAAAGAGCACAGTTAACCTGCAATAAACGGAAATTATGCCGGTTCTGCTGGCGAAATGCCCTTCAATTGCCGCTTTTCCAGCTGTCTGAGCTATTGAGAGTCGGGCGCGATCAACGAAAACGCATGAGTTGCTGTTTGGATTGTTGTGAATTCAAAGATTTCTTGTCTACTTCGTGAAAGGACACACCATCG
>JBBQIO010000922.1:0-1933 GCA_038325015.1 Polyangia bacterium | reverse complement strand
CGCTGGTGCGCTCCGCGCGTCCCGGTCCGGAAGGCGGCGAAGGCGGCAAGCTGATCGCGTGGGGACCCGGTCCGCGCGCCAGCCAGTCGCTGATGCTCGCGGTTCGCGCGCGCGCGTTGCTCGACGGCCGCCTGGCGCCCTCGATCGACGACGTGCTCGATCTGGCCGAGCCGGTCCTCAAGCACCGCATGGCGCTGACGTTTTCCGCCCGCGCCGAAGGCCGCACCATTCCGGACGTGATCAGACAATTGAAGACGCGGATTGGTTGATGGCCGCGGAGACCAGGCACGCCAGCAGGGAAATCACCGCAATCCGACGTGCCGATGGCGAAAGCCGAACGCTTGCCGCATCGCTGCCGCGCCTGGTGCTCGAGGCTCGCCGTATCGCCGCCAACGTGATCCACGGCCTGCACGGCCGGCGGCGCGCCGGCGCGGGAGAAAGTTTTTGGCAGTACCGCCGCTTCGTTTCGGGCGAGCCGTCGCAGAGCGTGGACTGGCGGCGCTCGGCGCGCGACGATCATCTCTATGTCCGCGAGCAGGAATGGGAGGCCGCGCACACCGTGTGGCTGTGGCCGGACCGCTCGCCGTCGATGGCGTTTGCGTCCAGACAATCGCGCGACAGCAAGCTTGAACGCGCCCTGATCGTGACGTTCGCGCTCGCCGAACTGCTGGGCGCGGGCGGCGAACGCGTCGGCATTCCCGGCCTGATGAATCCGACCGCGAGCCGCAGCGTGATCGACAAGATGGCGCAGGCGATGCTGCATGACGATGCAGCGCGCCTCAGCCTGCCGCCGTCATTCGTGCCGTCGGCGCTGGCCGAAATCGTGGTGCTGTCGGATTTCTGGTCACCGATGCGCGAAATCAGGACCATGCTGGCGGGGCTGTCGGCCTCCGGCGCGCACGGCACGCTGATCCAGATCGTCGATCCGGCCGAAGAAAGTTTCCCCTATTCCGGCCGTGTCGAGTTCGTCGAACCGGAAGGCGGCAGCGTCATCACCGCGGGCCGCGCGGAAAAATGGGCTGGCGACTACGTCGCACGCGTCGCACGTCATCGCGACGAGATTCGCAGCGAGACCGACAAGCTCGACTGGCTGTTCTCGACCCACACCACCAGCCGCTCGGCCGCCGAACTGCTGCTGTTCCTGCACTCGGGCATGATGGTAAGCAAGGGAAGCGCGCGCACCGCGACCGTCAAAGCGGGGCGAAGCGCATGATCGCCGGGCTGCCTCTCACTTTCGCCGAACCGCTTTTGCTGCTGGGTCTGCTCGGCCTGCCCGTGCTGTGGTGGCTGTTGCGGGTGATGCCGCCGCGGCCACGGCGCGTTGAGTTTCCGCCGACGCGGCTGTTGTTCGACATCGCACCAAAGGAAGAAACCCCCTCGCGTACCCCGTGGTGGCTGACGGCATTGCGCCTGCTGGCCGCGGCGCTGGTGATTCTGGCTGCCGCGGGACCGAGCTGGAATCCGCAGACCGGTCTTGCCGGCTCTGGCGTTCCGCTTGTGATCCTGCTCGACGACGGCTGGAGCGCGGCCTCAAGCTGGGATGCCCGGGTCAAGGCCGCGGACGAATTGATTGCGAATGCCGACAGCGACCGGCGCGGCGTCGCGCTGGTTCCGCTGTCCGAGCCCGCACGTGACATCACGATCCTGCCCGGCGGCACGGCGCGCGTGGCGCTGCGCCAGCTTGCGCCCAAACCCTATTCGATCGAGCGGGTTGAAACCCTCCCTGCGGTCGCGCGTTTCCTCAACGCGACCAGCGACTGCGAGATCGCCTGGCTGTCGGATGGCGTCGATACCGGACGCGGACTGGAGTTTCTCGAAGGCTTGGGCAAAACGATCGGGGATCGTGCGTTGACGATTTTTGAGGGCGGCACCCCGCCAGCGCTCGCTTTGGTCGCAGCCGAAAACGCCGCGGCGAAGATGACCGTGAAAGTGC
>JBBQIO010000921.1:0-1934 GCA_038325015.1 Polyangia bacterium | reverse complement strand
GTCGCTCGCAGGGGCGTCGTGCCCGCTACATCGGCCAGAGAAAAAATCTCCTCGATGTCCGTCGCAACGCTGCCGTCAGCAACCTTCACGTAGCCGCGCGTCTCCTCGATGCTGCCGCGTAGGTTGGTCGGTGCTCTAGGGCCCATCAACCCGCGAAGGTCTCTCGCCAAGCGGGATGTTTGCCGATCAGCGCTAGCGCTTTGGCCAATAAGCTCTTGCCGGGGTCGGCGTGATACCAGGTCGAGGCGCCGGACGGGTGGGGCAGGGCGATGACATCGCGGCCGTCGACGACGCGGACGCGGCCGATGTGGTCTGTCAATGCACCGGAGCCCTCGCCGAGCTGCCCAATGGCGAGCTTGCCGATGGGAATCAGCAGGTCGGGCTCGAGCAGCGCCAGCTCACGTTCGAGCCACGGGCGGCAGTTGGCGATCTCCTGCTCGTCCGGCACGCGATCGCCACCTTTGGGATTTTTCCCCGGAAAGCAGCGACAGACAGCAGCCATGTAGACGCGCGCGCGAAACTGCGCCTCGTCGACGCCGAGGCGTCCGAACCACTTGAACAGATTCTTGCCCGCGGTCCAGGCGAACGGGCGGCCGAGCTGCGGCTCTTTGACTCCCGGCGCCTGACCAATGAGCAGCACGCGCGAGCGCACCGCCGCGCCCAGCACCGGCGGCGGGATCATGTTCGGGCAAAGGCGGCATTGGCGCACTTCGGCTTGATGCTCCGCGACCAGTCGCAGTGCATTTGTGCTGCGCCGCGCCGAGGGCGAGATCACGCCGGCTCTTCGTGCGTCATGCAGTGCAGCGTGCCCAGCCCCCACACCAAATCGACGGCGTGAATGCCGACCACGTTGCGCGTCGGGAACAATCGCGCGAGGGTCGCGCAGGCCACGCGATCGGCCGGATCGTTGAAGGTCGGCACCAGCACGCTTTGGTTGCCGATGTAGAAGTTGGCGTAGCTGGCCGGCAGTCGCTGGCCGTCGAGCACCACCGGCCGCGGCATGGGCAGCTCGACCACGTCGAGGGCGCGTCCGGACAGGTCGGTCATGTGCGCCAGGCGGCGGCGGTTGTCCGCGAGGCGGGCATGATTCTCGTCCGCCGGATCCGGCTCGGACGCGACCACGACGGTGCGCTGGTCGACGAAGCGGCACAGGTCGTCGACGTGCCCGTGGGTGTCGTCGCCGACGATGCCCGCGCCCAGCCAGAGGATCTTTTTCACCCCGAGGTGTGTGCATAGAGACTGCTCGATAGCGGCGCGCTTGAGCCCGGGATTGCGCGCTTGAACGTCGCTGAGCAGACACTCCTCGGTGGTCAGGAGCAGGCCGGCGCCGTTGGTGTCGATCGCACCGCCCTCCAGCACGACGCGCTCCCCGTCGATGCTCGGCTGCCAAACCCGTCGCCGTTGCGCTCGTGCGATTCGTGCGCCGACCTGCGCGTCCCGTCGATGATTGGGGTATTTGGCCCATCCGTTAAAGCGCCAGTGGGTGAGCGCAATCTCGCCCGCAGCGTTGCGCACCCACATCGGGCAGTAGTCGCGCGTCCAGACGCGGTCGGTCGGATAGCGAAAAAAATCGACCGCGCCAAAGTCCACGCCAACCCGTTTGAGCAGCCGGCGCGCGCTCTTCTCCGCGGACTCGTCGTCGACCAGAATGCGCACCCGCTCGCCCGCGACGAGCTGGCGCACCACCTCGCCGTAAACCCACGGAATGGGCGGAAACTTGCCAGGCCAATCGGAGCGCTCGTGCGGCCAAGCGATCCAGGTGGCCGCGTGCGGCTCCCATTCGGCGCACATGCGGAAGCCGAGCGACGCCGGCGTGTCGGCCGATGCCGGCTTCATTCGTCGGCGAAGCGCTTGACGATGCCGCCGTACGCGTCGATGCGTCGGTCGCGCAGGAACGGCCAGTGGCGCCGCACCGTCTCGGCGTGGCGACGGTC
>JBBQIO010000920.1:0-1941 GCA_038325015.1 Polyangia bacterium | reverse complement strand
GTTTGCCCTTGAAACGCGGGTCGGCGAGAAAGTCCTTCTCGTACCACTCAGGTGAGAAAAGCATCGAGACGACGACCCGCTTTCCCGCCCGATCGACGTGGAGGTTGTGCTCATCCTTCGCGAACTCGGAGGCCTTTCGCTCGAGCGATGACTCGAGCGTTGCCGGCGTATAAGCCTGCCCATCCAACGGGACCGAGCCGAGGTCGGCGCACACGACCGCGAAGTGCGCTCGCGCGTCCTTGTGCGGCGGAATGAGCTGCTTGTACTCCATGTCATTGAGCGTCAGCACCTTGCCCGCCACGAGGTACGTCTTCTTGTCCAGAAAGCCTGGGACCGACTTGATGTCCGTCACCGGGAAAGCGTCCAGGACGCCCTTGATGTTGAACGCGTTATAGGCATTTACCCAGAATGCGTAGTGCGCTCCGGGTTCGAGCTTGTCCGCGTCGCACCGGCCGATGCTAGCGAGGTATGTCTCGAAGGTCTTCCGATCGTCCGCATTCTTCGCGAACGTCTCGTACGCCACCCGCCCCTCGTGCACATACTTGTGGAGGAGGCCGTCGAAGACTGCAGGGGAGCAGTCGTCCGCAGCGGAGGTCGCCACGACCTGAGGCGTCGTCGGCGGCGTCGGCGCAGGCGGGACGAGCGACACCGTGGAGCGAGGAGTGGGTTCCGCGCCGGCACAGGCGACGAGGCCGAGCGCTGCGCAGCCGATGCCGAAAAACCGGTTCATTTTCATGTTACCTCCCAAGAATGTGAAGCCCAAGACCTGTAGCTTTGCGGTTCGCAGTACGCGTGAACGAAGCCTTGGTTTCAAACGAGCGTTACTTCGATCGTCTTTTTCGTTCATTCACTGCTGAGCGCCGCCACTCAATCGTCACAGCAACGCACCGTGACAGATGGTGGCATCAGCATGCCGCGTTCAATATTAGACACGACACCAGCGCGACCCGTCCTGAATCCTCGACAAGGGAACCGCGTCGCAGAAACCTCGCGGCAACCGTCGCGAGTCGGGCCAGCGGGCCAACAGGAAAGCGGTGTCAGAGTGCAACCATCAGAGTTGCCGCAGGCCTCGATCGCCGGCGGGATGCTGCCCCGAATCGGTAGCCCGCGACGCCGGCTGGCTGGCCTTCGCCGGTCACCGGTGTCGCGCCTCGGAGAACAGCAGTACCGCCAGCGGCACGTATTGGACGGCCTGGAACGCGAGCTGCGAGCCTGGCGTGTGCGGCTCGTAGTACTTCAGGGCGAGTGAGGTTGCGAGATAGAGCCACGCGCGACGCGGCGCGATCGTGACGAGCGCGACCAGCCAGATTGAGTACCAGGCATAGTGCGGAGTTCCGAACGTTAGCGTGACCGCTGCCAGCGTGCCCGCGTCGCGGACCTCCGAGCGGGACTGTACAACGTTGTTCGGGGTGGGGCGCCGCAGCACCGCGCGCAGCGCTAAGGTGCCTGCGATGCCCGCTACAATGGCGACGTACACGACGGTCGGCACGGGTTCAATCAGCCGAACGAGCCGAAGGACCACGAAGCGTTCGCCGGTGTCGATCCCCTCCTCTCGGAAGTAGGTTGGCAAGAACCCGAGAACACGCCCGCCAACGCCGACGGCGTACGGCACGTACAGAAGAAATGGCGCGACGAACCCAATGATGAACCGCGCTCCGCCCCTTCGAACGAACGCCGGGAGGAGCACCGCCGGGTAACCCTTGACGAGGGCCGCAAGTCCGAGAAGCGCCCCGGCGAGCCCACGCCTTTCTGTCGACGTCGCAAGCAGCGCTCCTAATAGTAGGGCGGTTGAGGCAGCGTCGAGGTGCCCGCTCTGTGCGATCTCCCAACACACGAGCGGGTGCCAAGCGTAGATGACGACGAGGCGCGGATCCTGTCCGAGCCTACGCAAGAGCCGAACAAGGAGGCCAATCGTGATCAGGTCGAGAAGCACCATGAAGA
>JBBQIO010000919.1:0-1945 GCA_038325015.1 Polyangia bacterium | reverse complement strand
GAGCGCGGCGAGTGATGCGCCGGTGTTCTGGAAGACCGGCACCAGCTTCGGGCAGCGCGATGCGTGGTCTGTGGGTGCACAGGGCGATTTTACGGTTGGTGTCTGGCTCGGCAACTTCGATCGGCGGTCGAGCCCGGAGCTGGTCGGCTCGACGGCGGCCGGGCCGATTCTATTCGACGTGCTGGACGCGCTGCGCGCCGGGGCCAGCGGCAGCGGGGCCACCGGGCCGCCCGACGATCTCAAGCTGGTGCAAGTGTGTGCCTATTCGGGCTATCGCGCGGGGCCGGCGTGCGACCACACGAAGACTGTGCTCGGCGTGCGACCTCCGCAGAAGAGCTGTCCGTTCCATGTCGCGGTCGAGGTCGATGCGCGTACTGGAGCGCGATTGTCGTCACGCTGCGGACGGACGCCTGGGCTGCGCACGCAGATGGCGCACCGGCTGGTGCTGCCCGCCGAGGTGGCGCGCGTTTATCACGGAGCGTTTGACGGCGACGGCGACGAGAAGCCGACGGTCTACGCGCCGGGATGCGAGCCGATGGGCGAGCGAACGGGCAAACCGGTCATCACCTCGCCGGCGCCGCACCAGACGTTGGTGTGGGTCAAAGGCGCCGCCGTCGAGCGGGTTCCGCTCGAAGTCTCCGGCGTACCCGCGCAAGCCGCCGTGCGCTGGTTCGTCGACGGCAAGCTGGTGGCAACCGCGCGTGGTGGACAGCGCGCGTTCTGGCCGCTATCGCTCGGCGATCACGAGATCGTCGCCAGCCGAGGCGCTAGCGTGGCCCGCCGACATATCCACGTCGAGCCGTTCTAGGGTTGCGCCGGATCGGTCCGGATCCGAACCGGTCGGGCGGTCACCGATCGACTAGGCGCCTCGCTGTCTTGTCTTCGCGCATCTTCCAGCGCGCTCGCCCTTTTTCGCGCTCGCCTTCTCGGGTGTGGACGGCGCCGCGCGGCGCCAGTGAGCCCAGCAACCGCTCGGTCGTAGCCGCGATTTCGGCGACCGCTTGCTCGAACGTCGCTTCGTCGGCGTGCGACGGCTTGTTCAGACCGCTGACCTTGCGCACGAACTGCAGCGACGCATCGCGGATCTCGGCGGTGGTCGTCGGGGGCGCAAAATTGTGGAGGAGTCGAATGTTGCGGCACATGCCCTCATTGTAACCATGGACCCCGGCTGCTAAAAGGGGCGCCGTGCTCGGTTTGGCGTTCGAAGGCTGTGCGTGTCGAATGGCGTTTCACGTCGGCGTCGCCGGTGCGCTGAGCGACGGTGGCTTGCGCGCCGACAAGGTGAGCGGCGCTTCGTCGGGGTCGGTAATCGCAGGGGCGCTGGCCGCGGGCCGCGGCGCCGAGCTGCCGCAGCTCTTCGCTCGCTTCGCCGGCCGCTCGATCGTCTCGGTCCGGCGCATGCTGCACAATCGCTCGCTCTTCGACATGAGCCACCTGGTGAGGAGTGCGCTGACGGGCACCTTGGGCAAAGGCGATCTGCGCTCCCAACCGGTCGAGGCCTTGGTCCCGGTGACCCGCATTCCGTCGATGACGACGGCCATCTTGTCGAGCCATCAGGAGCCCAACATGGTCGAGGTCATCCTCGGCTCATGCTACATCCCGGTTTTGTACGGCCGGCCGATTCGACTGTCGGTGGGCTGGGTCCTCGACGGCGGCTGGGGCGACAACTTGCCGCTCGCCCCATTGGCCGAGCGAGGCTGCGACGAGATCATCGCGGTCGTCGTGTCGGCCGACGGACGCGCGCGCCGCACCGTTTCGCACAATGGTTGGGAGCCCAGTGTCGAGGGCGCGCGACTGCACGTCATCCGACCGGCGCGCCCGCTGGCCATCCGCTCCTGGGACCTCGACGCCGATCGCGCCCAGCAAGCCATCGAAGATGGCTATGCCGCAGGCCGTTCGTTTTTAGGACAGTGAGCCGGCGCACGCTCGATATCCGGGCCGCTTC
>JBBQIO010000918.1:0-1949 GCA_038325015.1 Polyangia bacterium | reverse complement strand
CCGATCAAGCTCGTCCACTTGATCTTTGGGAACTCGCCCTTCGCGTTGGCGATGTAGACGTCGAGCTGGTCACCCGCGAGTGCGGCGATCTTGGTCGCAGCAGGGAGCTCGCCGTTCACATCGAGGGTGACTTCTTTGACGCTCCTGTCGCGGGTATTGACGAAGCGCAGCTTGATGCCAGGATCGGCGATGCGCTGGCGGCTGAGCACGTTCTCGAAGCGGCCGCTGCCGCCTTGGCAGTAAACGCGGAGGCCTTGGACTTCACCCTCGGTACGGCGCAGAGCGCCCGGGATGCGCACGTCGAGGACGCTTTGCTTGCCGGCATCGATGCGCACGAGGTCGCCAGCGCGCAGCATGGGGGCATTGATGGTGAAGCGGCCTGTCCTATCGGTCCTTGCCGTTGCCCTCAGCGTGTTGGAGTCGGGCGCGTAAGGTGCGAGGCTCAAATTGCGGATCACCACCAAGGTGTTCGGCTCAGCGATCCCGGTGATCCTGTGATCGGCGACGGAGATCGTGGAAAGGGCTCGCATGGGTCCGCAGTATCGGGCGGCGCAGCGAAAGGTTGCGTGGATGAAAAAGCGACCAAGGTGACTCAGGTCCGATAACAGAGCGATGCGTTTTTCTCTCTTGCTGTCGGTCGTGCTTGTCGCTTGTGGTGGCTCTAGCGGGATCGCGCCAGGCTCGGACGATACGCAGGCAGCGCGCGGGAACGCGCCAACGGGCAGTGTGCCTTCGCCGACTCCAGCGCCGAAGGCAGACACGCCGCCCCCGAGCACACAGCCACCGCTGACCGATCCGCCGAAGATGGATCCGCCCGCGCTACAAGATGGGAGCTGGGAGCACCCGTTCTGGCTGAGCGGCTTCCCCGCCACCGCGAGCGGCGATACCACCGCTGGTGGCGTGAGCGTCGCTACGACTTACTCCTGCGACACGAGCAAGAGCGAAGCTGGCCCCGAATACGTTTATGCGTTTCAAAGCACGGGCTCTGGAGTGATCGCCGCGAGCCTCGATGACGTCTCTGGCGATACCATCGACCTCGACGTGCAGCTGCTCGACGCGGCGGACCCCGGCGCGTGCCTCGCGCGCAACAACATCAGCGTCGCGCACGCGATCAACGCGAACAAGACCTACTACATCGTGGTCGACACCTTCGGCACCGCGGGCGCCACCCATCCCGGACCGTTCAAGCTCACGGTGAATTTCACCGCCAACGTTGCCGACGGCACCTGCCCTTCCGATATGTTGAAGGTGCCGGCACCATCGGGCGACGTCTGCATGGACCGCTTCGAAGCGCCGAACGTCGCCGGACAACAACCGCTGGTCATGTACTCGTTCGATGAATCGGAGGCGTGGTGTGGAGCGCGCGGCAAGCGCCTGTGCTTCAACGATGAGTGGACTTTTGCGTGCGCGGGTCCCTCAGGCCGCAGCTATGTCTGGGGCGAGTCGCTTGCGGCATCGCCGTGCAACACCAAGAAGACCTACCGCCAGCAGAGCGACTCGACCGTCGGGCAATGGCCTGGGCAGGTGAACACGCCTCAGGTCGTCAACCGCGCGGCGCTCTTTACCGCGGCGGCGATGGCCTCTTCGGCAGGCAGCGCAGCCGCTGCGCACGTCGAGTCTCTGTATCAGGCAGAAGGCAGCGGCGCGTACCCCGGCTGCGTGAACGAAGAAGGTGTGACGGACTTGACCGGCTCGGTCGAGGAATGGACCCGCCGCCGCGACGGGGGCGAGCCCAGCTTCCACGGCTCCCTGAAGGGCCGCTACTGGGCGGACACGCGCACGTGCCAGAACGACATCACCAACCATGGTGACGCATTCCGCTTCTACGAAATTGGCTTCAGGTGCTGTCGCTAGTCCACGCGAACGGGGCTGCGGCGCGAGACTTACTTCTTCGAGTGCGAGGGCATCTTGGTCTCGGTGAAGACCACGTGCTTACGCGCAATCGGATC
>JBBQIO010000917.1:0-1950 GCA_038325015.1 Polyangia bacterium | reverse complement strand
AGCCCGACGAGCTCGATGTATTTGCGCTCAGCTTCGCGCAGGCCGACGGTACCCAGCGCACTGTGCAGTAGAGCTAGACCGTTCTCGATGAGGTCGCAAAAGGCGGTCACCGCGTGGCGCGAGCGCTCGTTGAGGCCATCGACCGCCTCTTTGTGCTCGCGCATATCGAACAGCGAGGCCTCTTCGGAGCGCCGACACGCGTCGTACAGCCCGATGTGGTGGCGGGTCGCAAACGCGGCCAGACGCTCGACGGTGGTGGCGCCGATGCCGCGTGCCGGATAGTTGATCACACGACGGAGCGCGATCTCATCGCGCGGCTGTAGCGCCAGCTTGAGATAGGCGATGGCGTCCTTGACCTCTTTGCGATCGAAAAAGGCCTGCCCGCCGATCACACGATGGGCGATGCGCTCCTCCCGCAAGGCCTCCTCGATCAGCTTGGACTGCACGTTCGATCGATAGAGCACGGCGCAGTCGCGCGCTTTGAAACCGGCCGTCGCGCACAGCATGATGATTTCGTCGGCGAGGAATTTGGCCTCGGCCTCGCCGTCCTCGCACGAGACCAGCTGGAGCTTTTCGCCGGGGGCGCGGGCAGTCCACAGCCGCTTGTCGTGCCGCTTGAGATTGTTGACGATGACCGCGTTGGCGGCGTCCAGGATCTGCGGCGTCGAGCGGTAGTTCTCTTCGAGCTTAATCACCTTGGCGCCGGGGAAGTGGCGCTCGAACTCGAGGATGTGGCCGGCCTCGGCGCCGCGCCAACCGTAGATCGACTGGTCGTCGTCGCCGACCACGCACAAGTTGTGATGGCCGGCGAGATGCTCGAGCAGCTTGAATTGCGCGCGGTTGGTGTCCTGATACTCGTCGACCATGACGTAGCGGAAACGATCTTGCCAGCGCGCGCGCACGTCGTCATCGCGGTCAAGCAGGCGCACTGCTTCAGTGATGAGATCGTCGAAATCGAAGGCGTGAAACTGGCGCAACGCGGCTTGGTATTTCGGAAACACGTCGGCGGCGATCATGTCGTATTCATCGAGGTTCTCGGCCACCGACTCGGCATACTCCGCGGGCGTCAGAAACGCGTTCTTGGCGCGGCTGATGCGAAACAGCAGCGCCTTGGAATCGAAGCGCCGGTCTTCGACCTGCACCTGGCGCAGGATCTCGCGCACCACACCGAGCTGGTCCGAGGCATCGTAGATGGTGAAGCCCGCCGGCAGCTCGAGCGCCTTTCGCTCGGCGCGCAAGAGGTTCATCCCGAGCGCGTGGAAGGTCGACAGCGTCAGCTGCTTTCCGGCAGCGCGACCGCGGGCGCCGAGCAGCTTGTCGACGCGCGAACGCATCTCCTCGGCGGCCTTGTTGGTGAACGAGACGGCCAAGATCTGATCGGCACGCACGCGCTGGTCGAGGAGATGGGCGACGCGGTAGGTGATGACGCGCGTTTTGCCCGAGCCGGCGCCCGCCAGCACCAGCACCGGGCCGTCGATGGTGACGACCGCCTCTCGCTGCGGCGGGTTCAGCTCGTCGAGTCGCGAAGAGGCCAAGGAGGCCACCTCGCCACAACGCCGCAACGATCACAAGCTTGACAGCCATTGCGCGGACCGTCGCCGTTTCCTATGGTTCATCGGAGATGAGCACGCGCGTCGGCGAGATGGCCGAGATTTTGGGAGCCGGCGGAGTGCTGGCGCGCGCTTTGCCGGGGTACGAGCCGCGCGCAGCGCAGGTGCAGATGGCCGAACGCGTGGCCGCGGCGTTCGACGAGCGCCGCCCGCTCCTGGTCGAGGCCGGCACCGGCACCGGCAAGACGCTGGCCTATCTGGTGCCGGCGATCTTGAGCGGGCTCAAGGTCATCGTCTCGACCGGCACCAAGAATCTGCAGGAGCAGATCTACAAAAAGGATCTGCCGTTTCTGCAGGCCGAGCTGCCGCGTCCGTTCACTGCGGCGTACATGAAGGGCAT
>JBBQIO010000916.1:0-1953 GCA_038325015.1 Polyangia bacterium | reverse complement strand
GCCGCTCAGCCCGGCCAAGGCAGCGACGGCGAAGAAAAGAATCGAACCCGACCTCGTGTAGATGTTGCAAATGTGTTTCGGCATTGAATCGATGTGGAAGCTAGCCGACCCGGCCGACCCTTGCAAGACTCTCTGCGAGGTCTCACATTAAACTTTTTAACCTTTGGCCCAACACGTTGATCTTGGCGCTGATCTTGGCCACGGCAGCGGTTGACGGCCGGGCCAGCGCACAAACCGCCAGCCCGGCGCCCGCGGCACAGGCGGTTTCGTCCGTGGCGGGTCAGCTGATCGGACGCGTGTTCGAACGCGGCTCCTCGGTGGCGGTGCAGGCGACGCTGACGGCGTCCAATGGCGCAACGACGACCGCCGACGCGAAAGGCCGCTTTACGCTCGACATTCCAGCCGGCCGCTCGCCCATCGTCATCCGCGCGCCCGGTTACGAGCTGCTGCGAGTCGAAGAGCAGCTCGCGCCCGGGCAGGGGCTGCACGTCGACTACTTCCTAGTCCGGCAATCGCAGACCCGCTATCAGTCGACCGTGCGCGGCGAAGGGCGGCATGAAGGGACTCGTTTTACGCTGCGCGACGTAGAGCTGCGCAACATGCCGGGCGGCCTCGGTGATCCGTTTCGCGCCTTGGGCCTGATGCCGGGCGTGGCCACGCCCTTGTCGCTGCTCCCCTACTACGTGGTGCGTGGCGCCTCGCCGGGAAACTCCGGCTATTTTCTCGACGGCATGCGGGTGCCGCAGCTGTTTCATCTGTTGGTCGGCGGCGGGGTGGTCAACGCGCAGCTGGTCGACCGGCTCGATTTTTTTCCCGGCGCCTACGACGCGTCATTCGGGCGCTATGCCGGCGCCATCATCGACGCCGAGACGCGGAGCGCGCGCCCGACGCCGCATGGCGAGGCCGAGCTGCGCATCTACGACGTGCTAGCGATGGCCGAAGACACGTTCAAAACCAAGGCCGGTGACGTCAAGATCGAGGCCGCCGGCCACTACGGCTATCCCGGATACATCATTCATGCGTTCAACAGCGGCGTGAACGCGTCCTACTGGGACTACCAGCTGCGGCTCGACTGGCGCGGGCTAACCGTCGAAGCGCTCGGCTCGTACGATCTTTTGACCATCGACCAAGCGGTGACCAACCACGGCATCACCAAACAGGTGCCCAACGATTTCCGACTCGCGTTCCATCGCCTGCAAATTCGCGATCGGCAGCGCTTCGGCCGAGTCGAGCTGGAGGCGGCGTTGGTCGGCGGCATTGATCAGACGGTCTATTTCGGTGGCAGCGGCGTCGAAAAGCTCGGGCTCGGTGCGCGCTTCTTGGTGCGCGCGCGCTGGTCGCGCTTTCGCTTGTTTGCCGGAGTCGACGGCGAAGTTTCACGCTTCACGCCGTCCAATTTTGGCTCGAAGGTCAGTGCGCAGTCCCCGGATGAGCTGGGCGATCTGGCCGGCCATCGGGTCGGAGTGGTAGCCGGCGGCTTTGTCGAAGGGACCGCCGAGATCGTCAAGCGGCGCCTGTCGGCGACGCTCGGCGTGCGCGTCGACAGCTACCACGCCGGCGCGGTCACGCTCTTGGGCATCGACCCCCGTCTTCAGCTGCACGCCAACCTCTTGCCGTGGCTGCACCTCGACGCTGGCTTCGGTCTGTACCAGCAGCCGCCGAGCTTCCCGATTCCGCTGCCCGGCATCGATACCTTCGCGCTCCAGCTCGGGCTGCAGCGGTCGTGGCAGGGCTCGGTCGGAGTCTCCGCCGAGGGGCCGCAGCATTTTACGCTGTCGCTGACCGGCTACTATTCGAAGCTGACCAACGTCAATGATGTGTCGGTCGACTTCGGCCCCGCGGTGTGCACCGCGCCGCCCCCCGAATCGCTCACCGGCTTTCCCGCCGATGTCACGCGACAGGTCAACGGCGAGGCCTATGGGATGGAGGTTCTGTTGCGACGCCACGCCGGGC
>JBBQIO010000915.1:0-1954 GCA_038325015.1 Polyangia bacterium | reverse complement strand
GGGCTGGACGTTGGCGCGAATCAGCTGGCGGGCGCGTGCGATCACACCGTCGAGCTGCTCATCGCTCAAGCGGCCGACCAGAGTGCGCGGATCGATGCGCTCCAAGAACAGCACCTCGCTCTTGTAGACGTTGCCCAATCCAGCCATCACGCGCTGATTGAGCAGCGCCGCGGCCATGTCGAGCTGCGGTCGCTCGCGAAAATGCTGCAGTGCAACATGAGAATCGAAATCGTCGGCCAAAAGGTCGGGGCCGAGGCGCGCCACCTCGCGCTCTTGCTGTCGCGGCGACTGCAGCTCGGCCACTGGAACGTCGAACGCGACGGCGACGAAGGCCGCGGTACCCACAACGATGCGCGCGCGACTGGCCGCGCGAAACCATTTTTCGCCCGGTCGATAAATGTGCCACGAGCCGTTCATGCGCATGTGCGTGTGCAGTACCAATCCACCGGACAGAGACATGTAGAGATGTTTGCCCACGGCCCATACGCGAACGATGGTCTGGCCCACGAGCGGCCTATTGTCGTCGACGGCGGCGAGCTGCGCGTAACCGGTTTCGAAGCGGGTGATGACCGCGCCCTCGAGCGCACGCGCCAACGTCTGGGCGGCGCGAAAGATCGTATCGCCCTCAGGCATGGGGCTTGGCGAAGGGGGCGCGCCGCAGTATGTAGCCGTGGGCCGACGCATCGAACCCGGCTTCGGTCAGGTAGGCTGCCAGACCGTGCAGACTGGCGTCGGCGCCATCGATCTCGCCGATCACTAAGCCCTCGTGCCCGCGGCCGAGTGACAGGACGCGCAACGCCTCGGCCAGCGCGCGCCCGACGCGCGAACGGTCCGGCTCGTCGGCCGGCAAAAACGCGCTCACGCTACGTCCGCCACGAGGGACGTACGCCCGTAGCGATCCGTCGATGACCACGGCGTCGGCCCCGCTGACCCGCGCCAACCGCTTGGTGCCCGAGTCGGGCCAGGGCAGCATCGCGCCGTACAGCAGCGCCGGATCGACGGCCGAAAGCGTGACCACCTCGGGGGTCTCTCCCGGCTCGCGCAGCTGGCGCAAGAGCTCGAGCGCACCGCTGTGGGCAAACTGGGTCGCGCCGACGTCGCTGACGAAATAGCCACGGCGAATGCGCCCACTCTCTTCGAGCAGCTTGAACACGCTGTACACCGCCGAAAACCCGCCGGCGATCGGCTCGTTTTGCGCAACGTCGCGCGTCAGCACTCCGTAACGCGAAAGCAGCTGCGCCGCGACCGCCGCCGTGCGCTCGGTATCGCTCACTACCGGAGCGCCACGCGCCGCAATCAGCGACCAGCGCCCTTCGCCCGAAGGCGGTGTCGCGCGTCGCGAACGAAAGGCGCGCCCACTGGCCGGCGCCCGCCTTTGTCGACCGCTCAGACGGCCGGTCTGCGGTGCGCAATAGGCGCGCAGCGCCCGAAAGGTGTCGTTGGTGACCCCGCCGCGCCACACCAACGACCACAAGGCGTCGAGCACCTCGGGCTGAAAACCCGACGGCAGCGCGGCGAAGAACGAGGCGCCGTTTTGCGCCAGCGCCTCGAACAGCGCTGCTTCGTGGCCGGTCAGCTCGGTCGGCGCCGGCGGCTTGTAGAGTTTGTGAAAATCATCGGTCAAAAAAAGCGCGATCCGCCCGTCGTGCTCGCCGAGCGACTCCAGACCGCACCAAATGACTTCGCCGGCCGCGGCCAGCGAATCGAGGTCACTCGGCTGATAGTCCTCGAGCCGCGCGCGCAAGATCGATCGCTCGAACGAGGAGGCGACCAAAGGAGCGCCTTGCAGCTGGGCGATGACGTCGAGCAGCGCGTCGAGGCCACGCCGTCGCCGGCTCACCCCCTGCCAGGAAAAGAGCGCGCGCTGGAGGACGGCTGGCGGGACCGGCTCAATCTGACGCCGCAGCTTGGCCAGCGAGCGCCGGCGAATCGCGGCCAGCACATCGGCATCGAC
>JBBQIO010000914.1:0-1955 GCA_038325015.1 Polyangia bacterium | reverse complement strand
TTCTTGCCGGTGCTGCCGGGCAGCAAGTAGTCCCGGCCTCGCACCGCGACGAGGAATGTCGGCACGAGGAACAGCGTGATCGGCGTCGAGAGCGCGAGGCCACCGATCACCGCCAGGGCCAATGGCTTCTGCATCTCACTGCCGGCACCGAGGCCGAGCGCTAGCGGCAGCAAGCCGAAGAGCGTGCAGAGCGTGGTCATGAGAATTGGCCGCAGACGCACGCGTCCGGCCTCGAGGAGCGCAGGTTCGAGCGTCTCGTTCTCGGTGATCATGAAGTGGTGGGTGAAGTCGAGCAGAATGATGCCGTTCTTCACGATGAGCCCCACGAGCAGGATCAATCCCATGAAGGACGAAACGTTGAGCGGCGTGCCAGTGACGTACAGCAGCGCCATCGCGCCGACGAACGAGATGGGCGCGGCCGCGAGCACGACGAGTGGCTCCACGAACGATCGGAACTGCAATACCATCACGCCGATGACGGCCGCGATGGCGAGCGCCAGCACGGTAAGCAGCGACTTGAAGGCGGCCTTCTGTCCCGCGCTCTGCCCTCCCACTTCCATGCGAATGCCGGCGGGCACCGGATTCGCCGCGAGGACGGCGTTCACTCCACTCATGACGGTGCCGAGTGGCGCCGTGACGTCCGACGTCATGGTGATCATCTGCTGCTGGTTCTCGCGCGTGTAGGACGAACGCGTCTGTGTCGGCTCGAACGTGGCCATGGCCGAGAGGGGGGCCGTGGTGCGGGAAGCGGGAATGGCGACAGGCAACGCACCGAGCCGCAGTGCATCCATGCGGACCGCATCGGGAGCGCGCACGCGAATGGCGATGGACCGATCCTGCAAGCGCATTTGACCGGCCGGCAAGCCAAGCAGCGCCCCGTTCACCGCCCCCGACACCTGCTCGGTGGTGAGGCCGACCTTGTTCGCCTCCGCGCTATTGATGTGCATCAACATTTCGGGCGCCGGTTCCACCGCGCCGCTGAAGAAGTCCTCGATGCCTTCCACCTTCGACATCTGGGCTGCCAAGCGCTTCGCGTAGGTCTCCAGGGCGTTCAGATCGCCGCCGAAGAGGCGAATCTCCACGGGACGCGCTGCACCAGCGAGGTCGTTGATGACGTCGCTGAGGATCTGCACGAATTCCACGCGAAGGCGCGGGGCGGCCGACGCGATCTGTACCCGCGCATCGTTGATCACATCCTGGCTGGACCGCTTGCGATCGCCCGCCGCCTTCAGGCGCACTACCATGTCCCCACGATTCTGTTCGGTAGCGAAGAGCCCCAATTCGGCTCCGGTGCGGCGCGAGATGCTTTCGACCTCGGGGATGTTCAGCAGGAGCTTCTCGACGACGTGCAACTGGCGGTCAGTTTCCACGAGTGCGGTGCCGCCCGGACTCCAGTAGTCGAGCACGAACGCACCTTCATCGATTTCGGGCAGGAAGCCGGTCGGCACGTTCTTGTACGCGATCACGCCCGCGACGATCAGCACGACGGCGCCAACGAGCATCAGCCGCGTGTGGTGGAGTGCCCTGTCAAGCGCACGCTGGTACTTGTCCGCCAGGGCATCGATCGCGCGGCCGATGGAGGCCATGACTCCCTTCGCCTTTCCCTTTCCGCCGGCATGCACAGGAATGGGCGCACCCGGCGTTACCGGCTCCTCCCGCGGCTCGGCCGTGAGGAATGCCTCGGCCAGCAGCGGGATGATCGTGACCGCTAGCACGAGCGAGATGAGCACCGCAATGGTGAGCGTGATGGAAAGTGCGGCGAAGAACTGCCCCACCACGCCTTCCAGCAGGCGCAGGGGAAGAAACACGACCACCGTGGTGATCGTCGACGTCGTGACCGGGATGATCAGCTCATGCACGGCTTCGCGGATGGCACGGTCACGGTCCGGCGTGAAGCCGAGATGCCGCACGATGTTCTCGCTGATCACCACCGCGTCGTCGATCACGATGCCGAT
>JBBQIO010000913.1:0-1964 GCA_038325015.1 Polyangia bacterium | reverse complement strand
CCTCGAGCATGCGGACGCCGTCGACGAACACGAGCGGCAGGTTCGACAACGAGATCGACGACAGTCCTCGCACGTGGATCTGCGACGATGTGCCGGCCGAACCGGATGCCTTGTTGACCGACACGCCCGGCGACCGCGCCGTGAGCAATTCCGATACGGACGCGACCGGGTTGTCCGCGACGAGTTGCGAAGCCGAGACCGACGCCACCGATGCCGCCTGGGCGCGCCGCTCCTGGTTGCCGGCCGTGCCGGTTACAACGACTTCGGTCAGGTTGGCGACCGACTCGGTCAGCGCCTGATTGTGGGTCGTGTTGTTGCCGGCGACGATCGTCAGCCTGACCCGCTCCTGCTTGAAGCCGATGCGGGTGAACGTGACCGTGACCGGACCGGCCGGAATGTTCGCGAGGCGATACTCACCGCGCGGGCCGGAAATCGAGAACGTCACTGTGCCCGCAATGGCCACACGCGTGTCCGGCAACGGCGTGTTGCCCGCAGCGCTGGTGACGACACCACTGACCGAGCCCGCCGTGCCTTGTGCCCGCACCGACGACCCGATCGCGCCCAGCAGGAATGTTCCCGCCATCAGCGCACAGAATGAACTCCGCAGTCGCATTTGCTCCTCCTCTGAATCAGCCTTGCGACCCTGACTGCGACGCCGACGCGCTCGCGCGAGCCGGCGCCTCGCGCCCCGATGTGGGCGCTGGTCCTACCTTCATTCGCCAAATGCAAAAAAGTTCCGACCACACGCACGACCTCGTCGTCGCCGTTCCGCGACGCAACGGTGGCGAATTTGTGTGCGCCAAATCACCGCCTTTTTACACGAGTACGCAAGAGGGACTCTCAGTACTGAGCAATCGCTAACACATTGCTGACACATTGCTTAAGAGAATATTAAGGATTTCTTAATGCATTTGAAGCGCTGCTTGCACTCCCGCCACCCCCAACATCGCACGATCCCCCAACCGTAGATTCGCCGACATGACTTCCATCGACTTCGCACGCCGCATGCTCGGTGCAGCCGTTCCGCTTGCCCTCGCCTCGTCGGTCGCCCTCGCGCAGGGCGCCGAGCGCGACGTCTGGCTGCGCCACTTCCGCTTCGCGACGGGCGAATCGCTCGACTCCCTCCGCATGCACGTCGTCACCCTTGGACAGCCCCAACGCGAACGAGGGTTGGTCCGCAACGCCGTGCTGATCCTCCACGGCACCACCGGCACCGGTCGCGCCTTTCTCGGGCGGGACTTCGCCGGCGAGCTCTACGGACGCGGTCAACCGTTCGATACGACCCGCTACTACGTCATCCTCCCCGACGGCATCGGGCACGGCAAGTCGAGCAAGCCAAGCGATGGCCTGCGCGCGAAGTTCCCGCACTACGACTACGACGACATGGTCCGCGCCGAAGAGCGGTTACTCACCGAGGGACTCGGCGTTACCCACCTGCGGCTCGTCGTCGGCACCAGCATGGGGTGCATGCACGCATGGGTGTTGGGCACGACGCGGCCGTCGTTCGCCGACGGACTCGTCCCGCTCGCCTGCGCGCCGACCGCGATCGTCGGCCGTAACCGGATGTGGCGCACGCTCGCCGTTGACGCGGTAAAGTCGGACCCGGCGTGGGACGGCGGCAACTACACCACACCGCCGCCGGGCATGGTGCAGGCGATGCGCCCGTTCATTCTCGTCCTCGGGTCGCCGCTCTCGCTGCAGGTCGCGTATCCGACCCGCGAGGCGGCGGACCGCTATGCTCTGGAGTCGATCAAGTCGCGCGCCGCGAGCCTCGATGCGAACGACTTCATTTACGCCCTCGAAGCGTCGCGCACGTACGATCCGTCGACGGACCTCGAAAAGATCACGGCGCCGGTGCTGGCGATCAACTTCAGTGACGACCTCGTGAACCCGCCCGAACTCGGGCTCATGGAAACACTGATGCCGCGCGTCAAGCATGGACGGTTCGTGCTCTGGCCGATCAC
>JBBQIO010000912.1:0-1967 GCA_038325015.1 Polyangia bacterium | reverse complement strand
TATCTGCATCGATGTGCCCATGGGCACCAGCGCGCCGGTCAATGCGGCAGGAAATATTTTCTCGCTGAACGATTGCTCGGCGACGACCGCCGCGCTGACCCACAACTTCACTTGCACGGGCGGAGTCAACGTCGGGGTTATCGCCAGCCCGACCCCCGTGCCACTTACGGCGGCGATCAACGTCAGTACGTGCACGCCCTAACCGGAGTCGGCTCGGAGCGAAAACTACTGGGCTGCCTTTATTGCCTTGAGCCGCGCGGCTTCGAATTCGTCGCCTGATTTCCACTTCGGCATGGCGTCGGCATCGGCCACGCGCAAGCCGATCACTGCCAAGAGCTGGGCGTCGTCGACCGCGCCTTCGAAGCGCCAGGTGTCGTCGATTTGATCGGTCGGTTGATGATAGCGCTCGGCCTCGAAGCGCTCGATCTGCTGCCCTCCCCACCCTTTAGGATGGCCGACGAAATCATCGCCAACATCGAAGTAGACCGACGGCACTCCGATGCGCGCGAAGCTGAATTGATCCGACCGATAAAAATGGCCACGATCGACAAACTGATCGCCGGTGACCGTGCGTCGCTGCTCGCCCGCCGCCTTGAGAACCACTGCGTCGAGAGACGACTTACCCAGGCCGACGTACGCGATGTCGCGGGCGCGACCATAAATATTGATGCCGTCGATGTTCAAATCGGCGGCGATCTTCCCCGCCGCTACGGGCGGGTGCTCGGCCATATACGCACTGCCGAGCAGACCTGACTCCTCGACGCCGACCGCGGCAAATAGGATCGAGCGACGCGGCGCCGGCGTGACGTGCACCATCCCCTCGGCGGTGGCCAACAGCACCGCCACACCCGACGCATTGTCGAGCGCGCCATTGTAGATGTCGTCGCCGTTCTTTTTGGTGCCGATGCCGAGATGGTCGTGGTGCGCCGAGTAGACGACTAGCTCTTTGGCCAGCTGCGGGTCGCGACCGGGCAGGAGGCCGACGACATTGGCCGTCTTGACGCGGCGGGTGTGGTTGCTCCACGCCGCCGAAAAATGGACGCCGAGCGGCACCGGTCGAAAATCGCGCTTTTCGGCCGAGGCGCGGAGCGTGTCGAGATCCTGCCCGCCGAGCGCGACGACGCGGCGAGCGGCCTCTTCGGTGAGCCAGCCGTGCACTTTGCCGTGCGACGTGTCGCCCGGGAGCTGGAAGCCTTCCCTACCCCAGCTGGTCTGCACCACCTGCCACGGATAGCCCGCCGATGCAGTGGTGTGAATGATCAGCGCACCGAGCGCACCCTTTTTGGCGGCCTCTTCGAATTTGTAGGTCCAGCGACCGTAATAGAGCCGCGTCTTGCCGCCGAACAGCGTCGGGTCGTCGGCCGGATCGTTGTTCATCACCACGAGGATCTTGCCGCGCACATCGACGCCTTTGAAATCGTCCCATTTTTGCTCGGGCGCCTCGATCCCATAGCCGACGAACAGCAGCTCGGCATTGTCGATGGCGACCTTGGCCTCTTCACCGGCGCCGAGCACCAGGTCGACTCCAGGATTGAGGCCGACCGATTTGCCGGCGGCAGTACAGACCGGTGCACGGCTCAGCTCGGCGCGCATTCCCACCACGTCGAAGCTCTGCAGCCAGCTCTTTTTGCCGGCGCTGTCGACGTCACCGGCGGGCGTTAGACCGAGCCGTTCGTACTGCGCCGCAACATAGCTCATGGCCAGCTCGTCGCCGCGCGCGCCCGGGCCGCGCCCTTCGAGAAGATCGCCGGCCAAAAACCGGATGTGCGCCGCCAGCAGCGACGGCGTGAACGTCTTGGCCAGGCTGCGCTCGCGGGCGCTCCACTTGGCCGGCAGCGGCGCCGCAGGATCGGCAAAAGCGCTCGGCAGAAGCAAAAGCGGCGCAACAATTCCACCCAGCCATCCCAGCTTGTTCAGCGTCATGGCAAATCCGTACCACGGCATCGATGCGCTAGTGTGCTGTCCGG
>JBBQIO010000911.1:0-1976 GCA_038325015.1 Polyangia bacterium | reverse complement strand
TACGCCGCCAACCTCGGCGCGGTCCTGCGCGAACAGAGCGAGTGGGGTCGGGCGCTCGGTCCGAGTGCCGCGGCCGCCCGCGACCTCGGTCGCCTCGGCAAAGCCGCAGAGGCGGCACACGCACTTGTCAACCACGGAAATCTCCTCCTCAGCCTCGGCGATCTGGATGGTGCCGCGGCCGCCGCCGATCGCGCCGATCATCTCGCCAGCGGGCCCCGCGAACGCGCCTTTACTCGTCTCTTGCGCGCCGATGTGGCCCGCCGTCGTGGCCACCTTTCGCAAGCTGCCGTCGAATACAGCGCCGCCATCACCGAGCTCGCTGGACCCCGCGACCGCCTTCTCGCTTTTCGTAGCCTGGCTGAGGTCCGCGCCGAGCTCGGTGATCACCTCGGCGCCAGTGCGTCCCTCGCATCAGCAAAGCGCGATGCCAGCGACGCCAGCGTCAGCGACTGGGTGCTGCTGTCCCGAGCGCGAGTGGCCCTCTTGGCGCCGGCTATCCACGACACCGAAACCCTCATCGCGTCGCTGGCCGCACTGGCCGAGCGCGCCAGCCACACCCTGCGTCTCGAGACTGCCTTCCGCGCCCGCCTCCTTGAGGCCCGTCTACGCATTCGCGCAGGCGACAGCCAGGCCACGTTCGCTCTTCATTTCGCCGCCGCCCACTGGGAGAAGATCCGCATGCGTAGCCCCGAGCTCCGTCGCGCCGCAGTCGACGACGATCCCGACGCCAAGAAGCTCCGCGCTCTCCTCGGCGCCGCATCGGAAACGGCCCAGCCCGACCCCCAGCCCGGCTCCAGTCGCTGGCGCCGCTTGTCGGCGATCAACAAGCGACTCAACTCCGAGCTCCGGCTCGACCGTCTCCTGGAGATCATCCTCGACACCTTGCTCGATCTCACCGATGCCGAGCGCTGCTTCGTCCTCCTCGGTGTAGGTGACGAACCGTTTTCCGTCGCTGCGGCGCGCAATATTGACCCTGCGCAGCTGGCCACCCCAGCCTCGTTTTCACGCAGCATCGCCGAGCGCGCCGCCGCCGAAGCCATGCCCATCGTCACCTTCGACGCTGCCGGCGACGAGCGCTTCGAAGCGGCGCTGTCGGTCTCCGACCTCAAGCTGCGCTCGGTGCTCGCGGTCCCGCTCTTGGTCAAGGGTCGGGCAGTGGGCTGTCTCTATGCCGACCACCGTCTGCGCGCCGGCCTCTTTGGCGAGCTCGACGTGGAGCTGGTGGTCGATCTGGCAGAACAAGCGGCAATCGCCCTCGACAATGCCCGCCTGGCCGGAGAAAACGAACGCAGCCGGGTCGAGGTCGCTACGCTCAACCGTGAGCTCGCCGCTCGCGTCTCTGCCCAGGCCATCGAGCTCGTCGAGCTGCACAAAGAAGTCCGCCACAGCCGCGCCGCGCTCGACATCCGCTACGACTACACCAACCTCATCGGCCGCACGCCGCGCATGCTGGAGCTATTCCGCCTCCTCGATCGCGTGACCGACACCGCTTTGCCCATCGTCATCTACGGCGAATCGGGCACCGGCAAAGAGCTCGTCGCCCGCGCCATCCACCACAACGGTCCCCGACGGGGAAAACCCTTCGTCTCCGAGTCGTGCGGCGCCATCCCCGAGACCCTATTGGAAGCGGCATTGTTCGGTCATGTGCGCGGCGCGTTCACCGGCGCCGACGCCGACCGTCGTGGGCTCTTCGAGGTCGCCCACCAAGGCACGCTCTTTCTTGATGAGGTCGGCGAGATGCCGCCATCGATGCAGGTCAAGCTCCTGCGTGTGCTCACCACCGGCGAATTTCGCCGTCTCGGCTCCGAGCGCGCCCACCACGTCGACGTGCGCATCCTGGTCGCGTCCAATCGAGATCTCGGCCGGATGGTGGAGGAGGGCAAGTTCCGCGAAGATCTCTTCTATCGCCTCAACGTGGTGCGGGTGGCGCTGCCACCATTGCGCGAGCGTACCGACGACGTTCCGCTCTTGGTGGA
>JBBQIO010000910.1:0-1981 GCA_038325015.1 Polyangia bacterium | reverse complement strand
GTGCAGGCAATCCAAGCGTGGTCGACATGCCGGTTCGCACGCCGCCGCCCGCCGAGCCGGACCCCGTCGAGCTCGAGGCGCCAATCTCTCGGTCTGAGATGGTCAAGGGCTACGAGTTTGAGAAAGGACAGTTCGTGCTCTTCACCCCTGAGGAGCTGAAAGCGCTCGAAGAAAGCTCCCGGCAGACGATTGACATCGTCTCCTTCATCCCGGACGACTCGGTCGACCCAATCTACTTCGACAAACCGTACTTTCTGGCGCCCGACAAGCGCGGCGCTAAGCCGTATAGCCTGCTGCTGCATGCCATGCAGGAAACCGGCCGGTGTGCGCTGGCGAAGTGGGCGTGGCGTTCGAAGGAATACGTTGTGCAAGTCCGCGCCGCCGATGGCGGCCTGGTGCTGCAGCAGCTGCTTTACGCCGACGAGGTGCGGTCGATCAAGGCGCTGCAGATCGAGCTCGTGCCGGTGAGCGATGCCGAGCTGGCGCTGGCTAAGCGAATCATCGAGCAGATCTCGGCCGAAACCTACGATCCGAGCGCGTTTGTCGACGAGGAGAAGCAGCGCATCCTTGCTGCCGTCGAGCGCAAGGTACACGGCAAGGAAATCATCACGCACGACCAGGCGGCGCAGGTTACAGCGGGCGACGGCGCTGTGGTTGACCTCATGGCGGCGCTGAGAGCGAGCCTCGCCGCGAAGCCTGCTCCTCAAGTGGAGAAGGCAGCTCCGGCAATGCGTGATCGACGGCCAGTTCGGCGCGCGGAATCGCCTGCAACGAAGCCGAAGTCCAAGCGGTCGGCATAGCCCGTATCAGCAGCGGGCGCCTGCTCGGCCAGCGCACGGTCGGCCTCCGGTCCTTTGCCCGGGCAGGGGAGGCCAAGCCAATTGCCGCCAACGAAGACTCCGTCCTGCCAGGCACTCGCTTCAGCGGCAAGAGAATGGCAGCGCAACGGCGACGCCTTGGACTGTCAGCAGCCGAGTGCGGCCTGCTGATTGGCGCATCCTCCCAGTCGATCTACAACTGGGAAGGGGCAAGGCGCCCGCGCGTCCAACATCTACCGGCCATCTTCGCGCTCAGGAATCTAGGCCGCCGCCAAGCGAGTGAGATCCTGGCAACCCGCAGAGCCGCATAGTTCGGCTGCGGGTTCTAAGGTCTTAGTTCGCGACCACGCGAGACACGCCGTCCGGGGCGTCGTTGCTCGGGACTCGTCGGCTCAGCGTCGATCCCACCCCCACCAGACGCGGCTCGTGCACCAGCGCTTGAGTTTCCGCCGGAGGCGATTGCAGCTCGTCGGCGACGGAGCGGGCCGGTCGTACGCTGTCGAGTGCCTCCTGGGCCCGCACAAGCTCGCGCCTCAGCACGTAGTCGCTCCCGCGCAGCGGGCCGCGCTGCAGCAGCGTGCGTTGACGGTAGTCTTCGGCGACCGCGTGCATGGTGAGGCCCGCCGCCCTGTAGAGCCACGGATGCTGTTCGTCGAGGGTTCCAACATGCAGCCCCGTAATGCCATGGCTCAGATCGAGATGAAGTGCGCCGAATGCCGCGATCGCGCCGACTCCCAACGAAATCAGTCCCACTAATAAGCCGCCGACGCCCACCGCTTGCAGGGTGCGGGTGGCGATCTCGCCGAAATTCGTCGATGCTTGCAGACCCAGCCCGAGACCAGCAAGCACTACCAGCGCAAGGCCACCCAACACGGCCTGTCGCACAGCGGGACTCTGCCGACGCATCGGCGAGCGCTGGAACTCGGCCTCAAGCTCCGCCAGCTCGGCGTCAGACAGGCCGGCCAGCGCGCGCGCGGCATCGAGCTCGGACTTCACCGACACCCGTTGCGTCCATCGCGCGAAGGCCCGCTGCGGGGGCGAAACCGCCGCCGAGGGCGAATAGAACTCACGCGCTCGCATCAGCCGGTCGGTGCTCACTAAGCATCCGTCGACGATCTGGTTGAATAAGGACATGTTGTGCTCCCAGCCACCGCACAAGTTGT
>JBBQIO010000909.1:0-1984 GCA_038325015.1 Polyangia bacterium | reverse complement strand
GTCGCCTGTGAGCGGCGCGTCGCCGGCGTTGTTCACCACCACTTTGAGATCCGCTTGGTCGCCCTCGCGGAAAAAGCGCGGCAAGTAGGGCCGTACCATCAGCTCCTTGACGCTGCGTGTGTTCGCGCTCGTCGAGCCGGTGGAAAAATCGCGGGTCAGCGCGTGCACCCACACCGTCCACGAGGTCACCGAGTCAGGGACAGTGAATTCGATGGTTGCGTCGCCATTGGCATCGGTCAAAAGGTTGGGCGCGAAAAACGCCGTCTCCGAAAAGTTGCTGCGCACGGGTGCGTTCGGCGCGGCGGGTCCGGCCGCCGTCGGCGTCGTGTTGGCCCGCTCTTCGGGCTCGGCGGCGACGCGGGCTACGGGTTTGTTCTCTGCGTCCTTGGATGGCGCGACCGCGGCTTGCGCGACCGGCGCGGGCGCCGGCGGTGGCATCGCGCCCGGCGCGCCGCCTCCTCGGAACATCATCATCCCGTAGCGATTTCGGCTCCCCGGGCCGCCCACCCCATATTCGTCGGCCGCAACACGCAGCGCATCGGCACGCAGCCAATCGGGCGAATAGCTCGGCGGCGTGGTGTTGAGCAGCGGATAGGCGCGCACTTGACTGGTCGCCGCGGCCATCCAAGGCAGCTCGCTGCGGGTGGGAAACAGCGAAATCGGTCGCGGCGGAGTGTGCGGGCCGAACAGGTCGAGACTGCGATCGTACATGTACGCCAGCACCTCGGCGGCCGAGCCGAGCGCGGAGCCATCGCCGCTGCCCCTGCCGACGTGAACACGCCAAACCTCTTTTTGTCCCGGCCGGATCTTGTCGCGAAAAGTGCTGAGCCGAATCGACAGCTCTTTGTTGTCCCATGGGACACTTATGCTCTCGGCCAGGCTCATCCACTGATGGTCGCGCGCGCCCCACAGACGCAGCGATAGGCCGCCGCGATCGCGCGCCGTGATCGGAATCTCCAGGAGGTGGGTTGAGCTGGGCGTAATCGTCCGGCGCTCCCGCAGCTGACCATCTTGGTAGATATCGAGATAAAGCAGCTGATCCGGAAGACCAGTCATCGCCGTCACGCGCAAAAGCTCGCCGGCGCGGACGACGGGATTGTCGACCCACAGGGCGGCCGGCAGCGGCAAGGACGCAGTGCCCGCGACCACGAAATCGCGCTGCGTCTCGGCGCTGGCGCCAAAATCGTCGACGGTGCTGTAATGCAGGCGATAGGCACCCGCCGGCAGACCGGCGATCGCGAGCTGCGCTTTGCCGGCGGCGTCGTGGGTCAAATCGCCGCGCGCTTTTTCGGCCCCCTCGGGCCAGCTGCCCAGGATCGACGCGGCGGTGTAGTTGGTCTCCCAGCGGGCGCGCTGTCCGTCCCCGGGCGTGACCACGGCACCGACCGTCTCGGTCAAGCGCGGCAGCTCGGCCGGCAACAGGGTGCGCGCGGGCACAGTCAACGCCACCAATCGATAGCGGCCGGCACCGGCGCGGCCGACGCCATCGAGGCTGGTGCGCCCGACCGAGACCTTCATCGGCTCGCCCGGCTTGAGCACCGGCCGCATGTCGGACAGATGCGCTTCGACGCTGGCAAAGCCGAGCCGTACCGAGCGTTCGGCGCTGCGCGTTTCGCCCCCTTCGTCGGTCAGGTCGGCGGCGACGAGATAGCGATAGGTGACGGCGCGATTTTTACCTTTGGCCTCGGCTTCGTCGACGGCGGGTGAAAATGCAATGTTGAAGGTTCCGTCGTTGCCGACCGGAGTGGTGCCGGTGGCCACAGTGTGGATTTTTGCCGGCGTGCTCCAGCCGTACCAACCCCACCACTCGGGGTAAATCGGGGTGCGCGTCACCCGCCAGCGCACGTTGCCTGCGGTCACCGGCAGACCGAAGTAATATTTTGCCTCGCCGACGAGGGTGGCCGGTTGATTCAAACGAAGTGGCTTCGTCGGATCGCGAAACGTCACCTCGAACGTCGGCCGCTTGTACTCCTCGACGCGCACC
>JBBQIO010000908.1:0-1985 GCA_038325015.1 Polyangia bacterium | reverse complement strand
GCTTCCGTCGGTGGGCGTGCTTCGGCTCGGAACTGGCAACGCAATGGCGGACGCGCTCGGCGCCTCGGCCGCCACCCCCGAAGGATTCGCCGCCGATCTGCGTCGCGCGCGCCGTCGTCCCGAAGGGCGCCTCACTCTTTTGACCGTCGACGGCAAGAGCACGCCTTTTGCCGGCTGCGGCCTGGACGCGCAGATTCTCGACGATTTCGGCAAGCTCGGCGATTCGATCGACAGCTCGCTCGGCCGTTTCGCGCGCCATTTGGGCGCCAACAGCCGCTATGCGATGACCATTGGGCTGCGCTCGCTGCCGCGCTTTTTGACCACCGACCGACCGGTGATCGAGGTCATCAACACCGGCTCGCCGGCGTACGTCGTCGACTGGCGCACCGGTGAGCTGAAGGACAAGCGCATCCCGACGGGCGGCGTGCTGTTTCGTGGACCGGCGTCGATCGCCTCGGCCTCGACGATCCCGTTCTACGGGCTGGGCCTCAAGCTGTTTCCGTTCACCAACGAGGTCCCGGGGTTTTTCCAGATGCGCTGCGCCACCACCGGCGCGGCGGGCATCCTCGGCCATCTACCGGCCGTGTTCAAAGGGACGTTCCGCGCCCCGTCGATCTACGATTTCTTGTGCGATGCAGTAGAAATCCGCATGGAGCGGCCGACTCCGGTCCAGATCGGCGGCGATCTGCAGCCCGGCCGGCGCGACCGCCTGGTCATCGAGCGCGCCGCCAAGCCGCTCACCGTCTTCACCGCCTAACAAGTCCTAGAGCGTCCTAGAGTTTTTCGAACAGCGCCGCGATTCCCTGCCCAACTCCAATGCACATCGTCGCCAAACCGCGTTTGGCGCCGGTGCGTCGCATGGCCGACAGCAGCGTAGCGGTGATGCGCGCCCCTGAGCAGCCCAGCGGATGACCAAGCGCGATCGCGCCGCCAGCGACGTTGACGCGGGCCTCATCGAAAGGCAGCTCCTTGAGCACAGCCAGCGACTGGGCCGCAAACGCTTCGTTCAGCTCGACGAGATCGACGTCGGCCAGGCTCCAGCCCGCGCGCGCTAGAGCCTTTTTAGTCGCTGGCACCGGACCGATGCCCATAACGCGCGGATCGACGCCGGCCACCGCGCCGCCGATCACGCGCGCGATCGGCTGCCAGCCCATTTTTTTCGCCCGCTCCGCCGAGCAGATCAGCACCGCCGCGGCGCCGTCGTTGAGCGAGGAGGAATTGCCCGCGGTCACGCTGCCCCCTTGGCGAAAGATCGGCGCCAACCGGGCGAGCTGCTCGATGGTGCTCTGACGTGGCCCTTCATCGACGGTAAAGCTGGCCGGCTCGCCCTTGGCCGGCGGGAGCGCGACCGCGATTCGCTCGTCGGCAAACCAACCCTGGGCCTCGGCGTGCAGCGCCTTTTCGTGGCTGCCGAGCGCGTACCGATCTTGCGACGCGCGATCGATCGCGTAGCGCTCGGCGAGATTCTCGGCGGTCTCGCCCATCGCTTCGAGCGGAAAGCGCTGTTCGAGCCGCGGATTGGGGAAGCGCCAGCCTAGCGAGGTGTCGAACACGGTGAAGTTTCCACTGGCAAACGGCGACGCGGCCTTGGGCATGACCCACGGCGCGCGCGTCATCGACTCGACTCCGCCGGCGACAAACAGGTCGCCTTCGCCAGCGCGAACCGCGCGGGCGCATGTGAGGATCGCGTCCAACCCCGAGCCGCACAGCCGATTCACCGTCGCGCCCGGCACCGAATCGGGCAGCCCGGCCAAAAGCAGCGCCATGCGCGCGACGTTGCGATTGTCCTCGCCGGCCTGATTGGCGCAGCCGAAGACCACATCATCGATCTCGTCGGCGGGTACGGCATGGCGCTGCACGATCTCGGCGATCACAACCGCCGCGAGGTCGTCGGGCCGAACCTGTTTGAGCGCGCCGCGATGGCGGCCAATCGGAGTGCGCAGCGCGTCGACAATCACTGGCTCGGACATGCCGCGAAATCTAAC
>JBBQIO010000907.1:0-1987 GCA_038325015.1 Polyangia bacterium | reverse complement strand
CACGTCCGCGAGCGGCGAGTCGATCGGAGGCGAGAAGAACACCTTGAGCTGGAGCTTGCCATCTTTTTCGAGCGCCGCGTAGGCGTCGTACGTCTCTGGGCCGTGGGCGAAGTCGTTGATCGCGGTGAGGCCCGAGCGCAGCGCCAACTTCTGGGCGATCAGCAGCGCTTCTTTGCGTTCGGCGAGCGTGGGATCAGGCGCTTTCGCGTAGAGTAGATCCATGGCGTCCTCGATCAACGCACCGGCGGGCGTGCCGTCGGGCTCGCGCACGATCTTGCCTTCTTTCGGCTCGGGCGTAGCTTTGGTGAGCCCGGCGAGCTCGAGCGCGTTGGTGTTTGCCCACGCGGTGTGGCCGTCATAGGCGCTGAGCATGACCGGGCGGTCGGGCACCACGGCGTCGATCATTTGCCGCGTCGGCATGCCTTTGAACATGTCGTAAGCCCACCCGCGGCCCATGATGACGCGGAGGTCTTTGTTGGCGTTGGCGTAGGCTTTGATGCGGGCTTGCACCTCGGGCAGGTCCTTTGCGCCGTCGAGCTTCAAGCGCTCTTCAGCGAAGCCGCCGGATTGGAAGTGGATGTGCGAATCGATCAGGCCCGGCAGGACGATGCGGCCGTCGACGTTGATGGTTTTTGTCGCTTTGAGCAGCGCGGCTTGGTCGCTGGTGGTCACCGCGGTGATCTTGCCGCCGGTGATGACGAGGGCGTTCTTACCCGGCGCGGTGGGGATCTTTGCGTTGAGAATGACGAGGTCGGGGACGGCTGCGATCAGCACGAACAGGAGGGTGCACATGGCAGGCTCCTTCGTCCGAAGTGAGCAATGATTGCAACGCGGGAGGAGCCGACGTATATCCCGCTCGTGGCAGCCGTCCGTTTGAAGTTGCATGGGGAGAACCCGAGTGAGAAACACATCGCGCGAGCGGTGCAGGTTCTCGCTGAGGGCGGCATCATCGTTTATCCGACCGATACAGCCTACGGCCTCGGTTGCGATATCTACTCGAAGCGCGCGATTGAGCGGATTTACATGCTCAAGCGCATGGACCGCAAACGGCCGCTGTCGTTCGTGTGCTTCGATTTGAGCGATATTTCGCGCTACGCAGGGGTCGACAACCTGCAGTACCGGATCCTTCGGCAGCACCTGCCGGGGCCATTCACCTTCATTTTGCCCGCCACCAAGGAAGTGCCGAAGATCCTGACCTCGCGCTCGCGCACGGTCGGTATTCGCGTGCCGAAGCACCCGGTGACGATGGCGCTGGTGAAGAAGCTGGATCATCCGATCGTGTCGACGACGGCCAGCCTCTATCGTGGCGAGGAAAAGACCGATGAAAACGAACGGGCGGCCGCGCGCCGCTTTGTGACCGCCTTCGATCTCGAAGAGCAGGCCCGCCACGACGAAGCGTCGCTCATGGAGAAAGATCCCTCGAACGAGGAGATCTTCACCGATCCCGACGTGATCGAACAGCGCCTCGGCCACTCGGTGGATTTGATCCTCGATGTCGGACCGCTGCCTTTCTCCCTTTCCACGGTCGTCGACATGACCGGCCCTTCGCCGAAGGTCCTGCGTAAGGGCATCGGCGATATTTCTCGTTTATAAATGTTTTCGAAAAGACATCTCATGAAGCGCGTCCTGCCGATGCTCTTCATGTATGGATGTGCCTACATCGCTACCCCTGCGAGTGATCCGACGGACCCGGTGACATGGTCGTTGATCAATACCACTGGCGACACGCTCTACGTCGCGCTCGATGATGCGACGACACCACTCGGCGCAGCGATCACCTTGGTCGATGGCAAAGACACGGGCTTCACGCCGCGCATTGGTTGCCGCACGGAATGCAGCGACGGCTGCGGTGTGGCGACGTGTACCAGCCTGCCGACCGTGCGCGCCTTGGCGCCGGGCGAAGCCATCAAAGTCGAGTGGGACGGCATGCGCTACGACGAAGGCACGCTCTCGTGCCCCGGCGTCGCCGATGCAACGTGCCTCGTCG
>JBBQIO010000906.1:0-1988 GCA_038325015.1 Polyangia bacterium | reverse complement strand
CACGCTCCCGAAAGTGTAGGCTCGTGCGTTCCGGGATCTTCGTCGTCCTGTTTGTGCTCGGCGTGGCTTTGGTCCTGTGGTTTGTGTTGGCCCCCGACGAGCGGCCGCGCGCGACTGCGGCGGCGCACCATGAGGTGAATGAAGAAAAGGCGGGGCTCGAGGGGCTCCGGCGAACGCCGACGGCGCCGGCGTCACCGCCGAGCACAGCGATCTCCACGCAGCCCGCACGACCCGGCCGCGGCAACGTGATCCTCCGCGCCGCTTGGGGCCAAGGACTGGCGCAGCTCGGGCATCGGCTCGATCCGGAAGCGGCGCCGGTTGGGCCTATGGCGCTGGCGGTCAGCTCGGCGGGCCAGCTGCTGGTGCTCGATCAGGTCAATCAGCGCATCGTTCGCTATGGGCCCGGCGGAGTGCCCCTTGGTGCAGTGGCACTCCCCAACGACACGGCGCAAGATCTTCTGATTGATGCGCGCGGACGAATCCGTGCGCTCGATCGCCTGGGCAAAGGCTCGACCGGTGTGCTGCTCTTTGCCTCCGACAGCGCGGCGCCGACGATGGTGCCGCTGGTCGGGGCCGGGATTGCCGAGGCCGGTGGTGTGACCGGGCTGTTCAGCGACGCGGCCGGCGACCTGTACGCCGAAAATGGCCACACCGAGCTGGTGCGCCTCGCTCTACCCGACGGCACGCCCGACCCGGACCGCGCTCGCTTGGCCGGGCGACCGCGGCGCGACGGACGGGCCGTTTTGCAAGCGGCGATCAGCGACGCCAGGGCCGGTCAGGTGCGCTTGACGGCCCTCGGTCTCGACGGGGCCGAGCTGTGGCAGATGACGCTGCAACTCGACGCCCCGGCGCTCTATCTTTCGATGGTCGATTCGGACGCGGCGGGCAACACGTACATCGCGGCGTACATTGGAAACGAGTCCACGGCGCCGCCCTACGGCATCGTCAACGAGCAGATCGAGCTCGGCAAAGTCAGCGCCGACGGCCAGCTGCTGGGCACGTTGATGGTCGCGCCAAGCCACGCGCAAGAAGAGATTTTTCGCGAATTTACCGTGGGAGACGACGGCACGATCTACCGGCTGGTCGACCGCTCGACCGGCGTGGAGGTAGAGACGTACCGCTTTTGAGGGCGGCCCGATCTCGGATCGACCAGAGCGATCCGAGCGGCAAAATGCGTTTAGGCGTGTTTGCGGATCTTGGCGCGCGCGGCCTTGCGGGCGCGACGCGTCTTGGTTCCCGAGCCAGGCTTGGAGCGGGCGCGGGCGCGGCTCTTGCGATACGCCTTGACGTGCTTCTGGTGGGCTTTGGAGCGGTTCTTCACGCGGCGCTTGCTTCTTTGGGCCATCTTCATCCTCTTACGGGTGACGTCGGTTCGGAACGAGGTTGGCCTTCTACCACATTGACGGCGCCAGATTGCAAAACAAAATGCAGGCTTACTTGCCGATCAGTCGGCCGGCCGGTGAATCGACGACGAACAGCACATTCGCACCGTCGATGCGTCCAACCGGCACCCCGTCGGGTGCGCCGGCCAAGGCCTGCGCTACGGCCTCGGCTTTTTCCGCGCCTGTCGCCATCACGATGACATTTTTCGCCGCCGACAGCACCGGCAACGTGAGCGTGATCCGATGTGGCGGCGGCTTGGGGCCGACGACATCGATGCAGCGCCGCGCCCGCTCGGCGAGCGAGGCCGCGCCGGGAAACAGCGATGCCGTATGGCCGTCCGGCCCCATGCCTAACAGAATCAGGTCGAAGGACGCGGCCGGCCCCAGCCGGTAGCCGAGCAGCGCGTCGTAGCGGGCCGCCGCCACCGTCGGCTCCTCCTCGCCGATCATGCGAAAGACTTTGTCCTCGTCGATCTTGAGCGGCGTAAAGAGCGTATGCAGCGCCATTGCGAAGTTGGACTCGGGGTCGTTGGGCGGCACGCAGCGCTCGTCGCCAAAATAGAATTCTACCTGCGGCCACAGCACCTGGTCGCGAAACGGTGCGCC
>JBBQIO010000905.1:0-1993 GCA_038325015.1 Polyangia bacterium | reverse complement strand
CTGGCCGGCGTCGAGGCGGGATTTATCCTGCGCTTGGTGCCCGATGCCCTGTATTACGCGGCATTCGTGCCGCTCGCGCTCCTCGGCGCTCCGGAATCGTGATGCGCGCGCTTTTGTTCGTGCTCGTTGCGCTGACCGGCTGCCAGCGCGACGCCGGTCCATTTTCACCGAACGCGGAGCTGCGCTTCGTTGCGGACGGTCGGCAAACTGCGCGCTTCACGGCGGCAGAGCTGTCGGCGCGGCTCGGCCTGCAAACCGTTTCGGCCTATGACCCGTACTATCGACGGAGGAAAAGTTTTCGCGCCATGCCCCTCGCCGCGCTTCTACAACTCGGATTCGCCGACCGGCCGCTGACCGCCGAAACGCTCGTCCTCCGCGCGCGCGACGGCTACGCGGTGCCGATGAGCGGACCGCAGCTGCTCGAGCCGGGCGGCTTCCTCGCTGTCGCCGACGCCGAGCGCCGGACGTGGGAGCCGATCGGCGAGCAGAAAGCCGATCCCGGGCCGTTTTATCTGATCTGGGGCTCGGACGCGCAGTCGGATCTCGAACGTCATCCGCGCCCGTGGCAGCTGGAGTCGATCGAGTTAGCCGACCCGACCGCGCTCTATCCGCACACCGTCCCGACCGGTACGGCGGGCGACTCGGCGGCGATGCGTGGCTTTCGCAGCTTCTTCGGCGAATGCATCCGCTGCCACGCCATCAATCGCGAGGGCGGCCGCATCGGCCCCGAGCTCAACGTTCCACAGAGCATCGTCGAGTACCGCCCGGCGGCGCAGGTGCGCGCTTACGTCCGCAACCCACAGACATTTCGCTACTCCCAGATGCCGGCGCATCCCCAGCTCACCGACGCGGACCTCGACGACCTGATCGAGTACTTTCGCGCCATGGCCGTTCGGAAGTACGATCCCGAAGGGGGAGCTCAGTGACCGCGTCTCGCAACGCCGCTTTCGATCAAGCTTGCGCCTTGTTGGCGTCGCGCGTGGCCTCGATTCCGCACCATCTGTCCCGCCTGTTGTCGACGCCATTGACCGTCCCGGCGTTGCACGAACTGGGTCTCGACGCGGCCGCTCGCGTGGTCGTCACCGGCGGCGGGCTCTCCGAGGGGCCGGCACGGATCTTCGCCGACGCGCTGGTGACGCGGCTCGGATTGGCGGCGCGCTTCGTGCCCCTGGCCGCGTTCGTCGAGCCACCGTCGACGCGAGCGCAGCTCTTGGTCGTGTTCTCCCAAGGGCTGGCACCCAACGCGCACCTGCCGCTCGCCGCGCGCGGTCGGTTTGTCCACACACTGCTGTTTTCATCGGTGCCCAGCGACGAGCTCGTCGCACAGGGCGTTCATCGGGTCGGGCTGCCGACGATGAACGAGTCGGGCACGCTCTTGCGCGTCATCGGGCCGCCGGTCGCGACGCTCGCCGGTTTGCGCGTGGTCGACGTTTGGGCGGCCGAGCTGGGCGCGCCCCTCCTGCCGCTCGCCGACGTGCCGGCGATCTACGAGCGCTGCGGCGCGCCGGACGCCTCGCTTCGGCTCGACTGCGCGCTGGTGGCCGGCGGCGATTATGTCGAGTTGTGCCACGGGTTGCGCTGGAAGCTCCTCGAAGGGCTGCGCGCTGGAGATCCGCCGCTGTGGGACGTTCTGCAGTTCGTGCACGGCCCACTGCAGGCCTACTACGATCGGCCGCTCGCGCTCATCGCCCTCGAACGCGAGAATGCCGCGGATGAGATGCTGTTTTCGCGCCTCGCCGAGCTGGTGCAACCGGCGCAGCGGCTGATCCGCCTGCGCGCCACATTGCCGTCGCAGCTCGCCTATTTCGAGCACGACGCGCAGCTCAACGGTCTGTTGCTCGCCGCGATGGTGGATGAAGGCATCGACCCGACGCGCTGGCCCGGAGCAGGAAAAGACGGCCTGCTGTATGGCTACGGCGCGGAAGCGCTGACGGGTAAAGCGAACTATTCAACGTTCAATTATAGTGCACCGCTTCCGAAGAAACTGACGAGC
>JBBQIO010000904.1:0-1994 GCA_038325015.1 Polyangia bacterium | reverse complement strand
GCGCCGCCGGCCAAGCCCGACCACAGCGCCAAGTGGCCGGCGTGTCGGCCCATGACCTCGACCACCTGGACCCAGTGGTGCGAGCCGGCGGGCGTGGCCGAGCGCTCGATGATGTCGGCGCAGGTCCGCATCGAGGTGTCGAAACCGAGCGTGTAGTCGGTGCCGCCGAGATCTTTGTCGATCGTCTTGGGGATGCCGACGACCGGCACGCCGAGCTGGGAAAGCCGCAGTGCAACGCCGAGCGTATCCTCGCCGCCGATCGGCACCAGCGCATCGAGGCCGAGCCGCGCCACGTTGGCGATCACCTCGGCCGAAGCGTCCAGGCGAACCTCGCCTTTTTTTTGGTTGAACGGATTGGTCCGCGACGATCCGAGGTGCGTGCCTCCGTCGGAGTCCCAGCCAGCGCACAGCTCCGGATCGAGCGGCCAGACGTCGGGCGCCGCGCCGTCGGGTGCGTCGAAGAGGCCGCGCCAGCCGTCGTACAGGCCATGCACCTGCCAGCCAAGCTCGGTCGCTTTATTGACCACCGCGCGAATCGCCGGGTTGAGCCCCGGGGCGTCCCCACCGCCGGTCAGTACGCCGATGTGTCGAATGCTAATTGAGGCTCCTGAAATGATAAAAAAGGAATTACTGACGTGAAGCTATGTAGCCTTTGTTTAGTAAATACTCTGCAATGAGTAGAGAACCGCGTGCCGCGCCCATTTGCGTGTTGTGTGAGACTAAAACGAACTTCACCCCGCCGAGCACCGGCTCCTCGCGCAGCCGTCCGACCGTGGTCGCCATGCCTCCGGCGTTGTCGCGGTCGAGCCGCGGCTGCGGCCGATAGGGATCATCGGAGACCCAGATCAACCGCTCCGGCATCGACGGCAGCTTGAGCTCGCCGAGCTCGCCGCCGAAGCTCTCCATCGCCCGCTTGACCTCAGCGAGCGGCGGGCGATCGCGCAGCCCCACGAACACTGCCTCGGTATGCCCTTCGAGCACCGGCACGCGGGTGCAGGTGCAGGAGACCGCGATATCCGCAGGCGCGATGGCGTCGGCGCCCGCGTTCAACGTGCCCAGAATTTTGCGCGTCTCCTTTTCGACCTTCTCCTCCTCCTTGGCGATGTACGGGATGACGTTGTCGGTGATGTCCAGCGCGCTGACACCCGGCGAGCGGCCCGCGCCGGAGACCGACTGCATCGACGTCATGACCACGCGCTCGATGCCAAAGCGGACCAGCGGCGCAAGCGCCATGCACAGCCCGACCGTGGTGCAGTTGGGACCGGGCGCGACAAAGCCGCGCCAGCCACGGAGCCGACGTTGCACTTCGATGAGACGCGCGTGGTCGAGGTTCACGCCGGGGAGGAGCACTGGCACGTCGTCTTCGTAACGAAACGCGCTGGCCGTGGACAGGACCGGCAGCTCGGCGGCGAAGCGCTCTTCGAGGGCCCGCGCCGCGTCGCTCTCGACGGCGCTGAACACGATGTCGAGGCCGTCGGTCGACATCTGCGACGCGTCCTCGACCGGCAAGGCGGCGACCTCGCGTGTCAGCTCACCGGCGGCGAACCAGGACGATTTGCCGTCGGGTCCAGTGATCGCGTCGCGATAGGATTTTCCCGCCGACCGCGACGACGCGCCGAGCCGCGCGACGCGAATCCACGGGTGACGGGCGAGCGCGACCAGGAACTGCTGGCCGGCGATTCCCGTGGCGCCGAGGATGGCGGCGCGCAACGGCGTTGCAGGAGAGTCGGGCATGGCAAACCGTACCATCGTCCCGCCGCGGACGGCACCCGGGTGGAGTACGCTCGCTGTCCATGACGCCTCCTTCGACAGGCACCACGACCAGCTCGGCTTTGGAAAACGCTCTAGGCTGGCTGCGCGGTCGGCAGTCCGCGATGGAGCTGCTGCTTGAAAAGCTGGTCAACATCTCGTCGCACACGCCGAACATCGAGGGGTGCGATCACGTCGCGACCCTCCTGTGCGAGGAGCTTTTGACGCTCGGCAAGGGCGCGCTC
>JBBQIO010000903.1:0-1996 GCA_038325015.1 Polyangia bacterium | reverse complement strand
AGGACCCATGGTCCGAAGCGCGGCCCAACGCTCCGCGAGTCTGGCTCGCTCACGGCGCAACGTCCACGCGCTGCTCGTCCGGAAGTGCGTAGCCACCGCTGACGATGACGCGCTCGCCAGACGCGACGCCCCCCGCCAGCTCGACGCGCTCGCCCTCTTCGGCGACGACTTGCACGGTGCGATGCGAGACTTTGCCGTCGGGACTCACGAGCGCGACCTGCGACGCCGCGCCGCCGTCACCGGGCAGGAGCGCAGCGCGCGGGAGCACGATGCCTCGATGTGCTGGACCCGCAATCGCACCGCGCACGAACAGGCCGCCGCGCAGGCGACCGTCCCGGTTGGCGACGCGGATGCGCACAACGACGGTGTTGGTGGTGACGTCGACCATCGGCGAAATGGCCGCGACCTGGCCTTGAATCGAGATCTGGCCATCGGCCTCGAGCTGCGCTGCATCGCCCAGACGCACGCCACCGATGACCGAGGCCGGCAGGGCGGCGCGCAGGTCGAGCTCGCGGGTGTCCGCTATTTCGACGACGGGCGTGCTATTGCCTTCGACCGGCTGCCCGGCCGGAACCAAGATCGCAGCGACCACACCGGCGATCGGAGCGCGCAAGGTCGCGTGGTCGAGCTGCACCGACGCCGAACCCCCCTCGGCATGGGCGCGGGCCACCCCGGCCTGCGCTGCCACCACTTGCGCCTCAGCGTCGTCGACCTCCTGGCGCGGCGCGATGCCGTCTTTCCATAACTTGGTCGAGCGACCTAGGCGCGTGCGCGCATTGGTCAGCTGCGCCTCGGCGTCCGCACCGTTGGCCGTCGATGCGATGACCCGATCTTTGAGCGGCTGCGCCTCGATGTGCGCCAGCGGCTGACCGACGCGCACGACATCGCCCTCGGCGACGAAGAGCTGCTCGACGCGCCCTTGCACCAACGCCCCCACTTTGACGTCGCGGCCGGGCAGCGGCGCCAGCACCCCGGCGACCGACACATGCGACGTTACCGTCGTCCACGCGACGGTCTGCACGCGCACCGATGGCAACGGCAGTGGCTCGGCGGCGTCCGGGCGGTGGCAGCCGGCGAGCGCGATCACCAAGACGAGCCTAAGGAATCGCAAGCGCAACACCACTGGCCTCCTCCAGATCCGCACGCGCCGCCTGCACCTCGTAGAGTGCGTCGGTCAGGCTGAGTCGGGCTTCGAGCATCGCGCGTTCGGCTTCGATCAACGGGAGCAATCCCGAGCGTCCGGCGGCGAATCCTTCACGCGCCATCGCTTCGACGTCGGCGGCATTGGGCACGTAGTCCGCGGAAAAAAAGCGCGCCCGCGCGCTCGCTGCCATGAAGCGTGCATACGCCGCGCGCACCTCGGCGTCGATGCGCAGGCTGGCGGCCACGATCTGGAGGTCGATCTGTTTGGCCTGGGCCAAGGCGTGTTCGATGGGGCCGCCGTTGGCGTTGAAGATTGGAACGTCGAAGCTGATCCCAGCTCGCGGCCCGACGCAATAGCCGTGACCGCCGCACGTCGCGGGATCGAGCGCTTCGACTCCCAGCTCCAGTGTGGGCAGCGGGCGCCGGTCGCTATGTGCAGCGTGGGTGCGCGCCTGGGCGACTGCATGCTCGGCGGAAAGTCGCTGCAGCTCCGGGTGCGCCAGCCGCGCGTCCGCCAGGAGCGCCTCGAGGGGCGGCGTCGTGCTCACCCTGTCGAGCGGGTCGGCCACGGCGCCCAGGGTGTCGACGGGGCTGCCCAACAAGCGCGCCAGCTCGAGCCGGGCGGCGTATGCGGCCTGCTGGCGATCGACGATGTCTTGCATCGCGCGCGCGTGGACCAGCTGCGCCTGCCGGTCATCGAGGCGATTGCCGGCGCCAACCTGGTAGCGCTCGTGCGCGGTGGCCGCCACTTTTTGCGTGAGCTCGGCGGCGGCCGTGGCGTTGGCCAGCGCGGCGTCGGCGCGTGCTACGGCGTAGTAGGCAACGCGCGCATCCCGCCGCAGCTGTAGGCGCT
>JBBQIO010000902.1:0-1997 GCA_038325015.1 Polyangia bacterium | reverse complement strand
GGGCGGCCGGCTGATCGCGCTGACCGCTGTCATCGGGTCGGGCAAGACGATCCTGTCGCGTCGCCTGCGCGCCGACCTTGAACGCGACGGACGGGTCATCGTGTCGCGCTCGCTGTCGGTGGACAAGGCGAAGATCAGCGTGCCGCTGCTGCTGGCCGCCTTGTTCTACGATCTGACGCCCGAGAAGACGGTCAGGATATCCAGCCAGTCCGAGCGGCGGGAGCGCGACCTCCAGGAGCTGTTCCGGCGCGCCAAGAAGCCTGTGGCGCTGTTCATCGACGATGCCCATGACCTGCATCCGAAGACGCTCACGGCGCTGAAGCGCCTCATCGAGCTGGTGGCCGAGGGCGGCGGGCAGCTCTCGATCGTGCTGGTCGGCCACCCCAAGCTCAAGAACGACCTGCGCCGGCCGAAAATGGAGGAGATCGGCGACCGCACGACTGTGTTCGAGTTCGGCGGCCTTCGTGACTGCCAGCGCGATTACATCGACTGGGTGCTGAAGGCCTCACTCGATGAGGGCGTGGCGCTCGACGACGTGCTGACCGACGGGGCGGCCACGCTGCTGGCCGCCAAGCTGAAAACCCCGTTGCAGATTGGCCAGCACCTAGTGCGCGCGTTCGAGGCCGGGTTCGAGATCGGCGCCAAGCCGATCGACGCCGGCGTCGTCGAGGCCGTCCTGTCCAGCCAGCTCAACGACCTCGAGCCGCAGCTGACCCGCAACGGCTACGACCTGCGCAGCCTGGTGGAGCAGTTCGACGCCAAGCCGGCCGAAATCCGCCGGCTGCTTCGCGGCGATCTCGACGCGGGCCGGTCGCAGGAGCTGATGGACGAAATGCGCGCCGCCGGGCTGCCGACATGAGTCTCACTCATTGTGCGTCGAGCCGGCCGATCTCGCGTCCGTCTCACCGACCGTGCGTTCATTCTCAAACAGCGTGCGTCGGACGCCCTCTCCAGTCTCACCTAATGTGCGCCAGAAAGTGGCCTTGATTGCGCGTCAGGCCGTACATCATTGCGCGCCGCTACACCTAATTCCGAATAGGACTTTCGCATAGCCTTATGACAGTACACCGTCCCGCTCAGACGCACGGGCCCAAATTGCTGCAAGAGCTTCACAAGTGCCCGGCGCCGGGCACACCTTACGTCCATGCATCATCTAAAAGTAGCTGCATGCCGTGATAGCGCAATTTTGAAATAATTCTTATTGTGTTTTTCGGCATCCGATGCTCAATCTGACCGCGAGAGTTCGCAGGCTTGATACACGAGGAGGTTTGAGATGAAGTGGCTCGCTATTGGCTTGCTCGGTGCAGTTGCTGCGATTGCTTCGCCAGCGGCGAAAGCTGACGTCATCGTGGCCGACATTCCGACCTTTGGCGGGGGCAACGAGAACATCTCGACCACCCTCACCCATCTGGAAGTGATCAATCCTAATATCGTCTACCTTGGCAGCTATCTCGATTCGAGCCCGGGCTCGGTCGCGGTGCCAATTGGGGAGACGATCACGGGGACCGGGACCGGAAGTTCTGGGATAGTCACCTCCAACCTCGGCACAATCTACTATTACGCTGTCAAAGCGGGCAGCAACTCCGACCTAATCCAGATCGGCACCCCGGCGCAGAAGGTGAACTGGTCGACCAATTGGGCCAACCTTCTCGTGGGCCACGGCAATATTCCGGACGTTTCGCATATTGACGTGTTCGGAGTGACGGGTAGTACGGTCAGCGTGCCCGAGCCCGCCAGCATAATGGCCTTTAGTGCAGGCTTGCTTGCCCTTGGTATGGTTTTTCGCCGTCGTCGCGTCTGATACCGCCGAGCCTTTATCCCGACCCATCCATTTAGCCCCTTCACCGGACCCCCAACACGAGGAATGCGGCTCAGACCCATTTTCGACGACGGGTCATGACAGAGGCTCGGCGGTATTACGGACACGCATCATCTGTGCGCGCGGCAAGCACACAACCGCCGCGAGACCGAATTTCCAGTTGTCGCAGAAGATTTAA
>JBBQIO010000901.1:0-1999 GCA_038325015.1 Polyangia bacterium | reverse complement strand
GGAAAGTGGGGAAAAACCCTCGCGCAGGGCGGCACCACGTTCACGGCGTGGCTCATTCCCGACGCGGGCGCGGACCAGGATCCGCTTGCGCACCGCGCCCTGCTCGCGGTCGCGGCGGCCATCGCGCTCGCCGGCCTGGTCGCGATCGGTGTGTGGCAGGCGCGGCGCATCGAGTGCGCCGTGGAGCGTGACGAGCGCATCGCCACGAGACTCATGACCGCCGCGGCGCTGTTGGTCGCATGCTACGCCGGCCTGCTCGGCGCATCACGCCTCTTCGCCGATCCGGGCATTCCCTTCGACGAGCGCATCTTCGCGCCCGCGCTGCTGCTGGCGATGATCCTCGCCGCAACCGCGTTGTCCTTCTGGTGGCGCGGCACCCACCTGCTCGTGGCGCGCGTTACGCTCGGCACCGCGCTCGTCGCGTGGTGGTGCGCGGGCCTCGCGGCAACGCGCGCGAACGCACATTTCGCGATGACGTGGGGCTCGGATTTCGCCGGTCAGCAGTGGCACGACAGTGAGGTGCTGTCGTGGGGCCGCGCGCAGGGCTCGCACGCGCCGATCTATTCCAACTGGCCCGCCGCTGTCTACTTCTACCTGCATCGCCCCGCGCACGAGCTGCCCATGTTGAAGGAGCACGCCTCGCTGAAGGCCTTTGGCGATACTGTCCGGGCGCGCGGCGGCCATGTGCTGCTCTTCAACGTCAAGTCCGAGGACTACGTCGCCAACGCGCTCCTCATCAAGACCTCAGGGCTCGACCTCCTCGAGGAATTGAATGACGGCTGGATCCTCGGCGCCGATCACTGAGGGCGGATGTCGACACCCACGAGGAGCCCGCCGGATCCAACCTGGTTGGGGCGCAAGAAGAAGTTCGCGTAGTGCCCGTCGCGACTGATGCGCAACATGTGCAGCGCCGCGACGCCGCCGTAGATGATCGTGATGTCGGTCTTGTTCAGCGACGACGTTCGCGCCATGAAGTCGACGTCGCTCACCGATGCGGTGCGGCCGATGGTCACGTAGAAGAGCGCCGTCGCGATGCCGCCCGCGAGCACGCCGCGCTCGAACGCGGATCCGCGGTCGTGCGGGACGTCGAGAATGCCTTCGTCGAGCGCCGCTTGCACGTTCAGCCCCATGCTGGAGAACAGGAACTGCTTGCGGCGGTCGCGGATGACGTCGAAGCCGGAATAGACGGTCGGACGACCCTTGTTGAAGCCGAGCGTAGGATGTCCGCCCAGGGCGAGGGAAGTGCCGAAGTGGGCGCTTTCGTGGGCGAGCAGGCTCGCCGCGAAACCCGTGGCCACGCTGCGCCAGTAGTGTGGTGGGTGCTTCACGGCGACCGTGGTGTCGGTCGCGACGCGGGCATCCTGTGCCAGGCCTGGCATGGCAAGGCTGACGAGTGCCACCATCCCGAGCAGCATGCGTTTCACTGGCAACGCGATTCTCGATTCTGCGGTTCCTTCATGCTTTCCGGGCGAAAGTGCTTGGCCGAATTGTTCCCCGAAGGCTATCATCATTCACGGGCGACGCTCACCACGACGAGGGACATGCCAACAAAATTATCTGACCTCGAGATCCAGCGCGCGCTGGGCTCGCTGCCGGGTTGGGCGCGGCGCGGCGAAGTGCTGACGAAGACGTTCACGTTCCCGACGTTTGCCGCGGGGATCGACTTCGTGCAGCGGGTGGCGAAGGCCGCGGACGCGGCGAATCACCATCCGGACATCGACATCCGCTACACGAAGGTGGTGTGCGTGTTGTCGACCCATGATGCGGGCGGCATCACGGAGAACGACCTGTCGTTGGCTCGGACCATCGAAACGGTAGTCTGACATTCGGACCCGGGCGACCGGCTTCGCCGGCGCCGTCGTTGGACAGCGGGCCAAATGCGGTCGGACAGCTATTGGCCGCACACGGCGGTCGCGTCGCGGGCCAACCGGTAACTGGTGACCGGTAACTGTTAAATCCCGCTGAACAGATCGGCCGCGCCCTCGGGCGCGGCGACGCC
>JBBQIO010000900.1:0-2005 GCA_038325015.1 Polyangia bacterium | reverse complement strand
TGCGCCGCCGTTGAGGCCTCGGCCTGGGACGGCGCATGGTACCGGCGCGCCTGGTTCGACGACGGCACGCTGCTTGGCTCGGCGGCCAACGCTGAATGCCAGATCGACTCGATCGCGCAGAGCTGGTCGGTGCTGTCGGGCGCGGCCCCGGCCGATCGTGCGCAACGCGCGATGGCGTCGCTCGACCAGCGCTTGGTTCACCGCGACACGCGGCTGGTGCAATTGCTTGATCCGCCGTTCGACACTAGCCAGCCGTCGCCCGGCTACATCCAAGGCTACCTGCCCGGCGTGCGCGAAAACGGCGGCCAATATACGCACGCGGCGATGTGGGCGGCAATGGCCTTCGCAGCGCTAGGCGACGCCGAGCGCGCCTGGGAGGTATTCGCGTTGTTGAATCCGGTGACCCACGCGCGCGATGCCGCGCAGGTCGCCATTTACCAAGTCGAGCCTTATGTCGTCGCCGGCGATGTTTATGCCAATGCCGCGCACGCCGGCCGCGGCGGCTGGAGCTGGTCCACCGGGTCGGCTGGCTGGATGCTTCAGCTTGTGCTTGAGTCCTTGCTCGGCTTGCAAAGAAGCGGCAACCAGTTGCGCCTGCGTCCTCTCCTACCAAAGACCTGGACGACTTTTGAAATCAGTTACCACTTTGGCAGCTCGACTTTCGCTATCACCTGCAATGAAGCAGCAGCTGGTGCTGCGGCGAGTGTCGTCGTCGAAGGTATTGAGACTGCCGGCGACACCTTGACGCTGGTTGACGATGGCCGCGCCCACGTGGCGCTAATCACCGTCGCGCGCCGACACTGATATCAACCAACAATAACCTGGAGCAAACGATGCAACTCGGAATCGTCGGCCTCGGCCGTATGGGCGCCAGCATGGCGCGACGCGTGATGAAAAAGGGACACACCTGTGTGGTTCACGATACCCGGCCCGAGGCGGTGGCCGCGCTGCATGCCGACGGCGCCATCGGTGCAGCGACGGTCGAGGAGTTGGTCGCCAAACTGGCGCGGCCGCGGGCGATCTGGCTGATGGTGCCAGCGGCTATCGTCGACATGGAACTGGAGGCACTGGCCCCGCACTTGGAAGAAGGGGACATCGTCATCGACGGCGGCAATTCGTTCTATCGCGATGACGTGCGCCGCGCAAAAAGCTTGCATGCGGCAGGCGTGCATTACGTCGACGTCGGCACCAGCGGTGGCGTTGCCGGCGAAGAGCGCGGCTACTGCCTGATGATCGGCGGCGAACCAGCCATCGTGCGCCATCTGACGCCGATCTTTTCGGCGCTGGCGCCCGGTGTCGACTCAGCGTCACGCACGCCGGGCCGCAGCGGCGCGGTTGCACCAGCCGAAGAAGGTTTTTTGCATTGCGGCCCGTCGGGTGCGGGCCACTTTGTCAAGATGGTCCACAACGGCATTGAGTACGGCGTGATGGCGGCGTATGCCGAGGGCCTGAACATCTTGCGTAACGCCAACGTCGGGCTGCGCCCGCAAATCCACGACGCTGAGACCACGCCACTGCGCGACCCCGAGTTCTACCGCTACGAGATGAATCTGCCTGAGGTCGCCGAAGTCTGGCGGCGCGGCAGCGTGATCGGCTCGTGGCTGCTCGACCTGACCGCCGCTGCGCTGCTGAAGGATCCGCAGCTCGAGGCCTTCGACGGTCGCGTGTCCGACTCTGGCGAAGGCCGCTGGACCCTGCAAGCCGCGATTGACGAGGCGGTGCCGACACCGGTGCTCAGCGCCGCTTTGTATGAACGGTTTGCCTCGCGCGGCGAGGCGGCTTTCGCGGATCAACTGCTGTCGGCGATGCGCCATGCCTTCGGCGGCCATCTCGAAAAACCTCCCGAGGAAACACCATGAGCATCGCTGCACGTAGCGGCCCGACCGCCGATCAGCCGCATTCCGACGCCTTGGTGGTGTTCGGTTTCAGCGGCGATCTCGCTTGTAAAAAGATTTTCCCGGCGCTGTACGCGATGGTGAAAAAAGGCCACCTGGCGGTGCCGGTG
>JBBQIO010000899.1:0-2006 GCA_038325015.1 Polyangia bacterium | reverse complement strand
AGCCTGGATCTGCGGGAGCGCGTGCGGAGTTCATCCTGGGGGCGCTGAAAGAGAAGCCCGATACCACGCTGGAGGAGATGGTCGAGCGTCTTGCCGCGGAGCGTGACGTGAGAGTGGTGTAGATGACGGTCTGGAAATTCCTCGTTCGTGAGGACCAGACGCATCAAAAACCCGCCCACGCCAGCGAGCAGGAGCGTCCGACTTAAAGGCCGCCCGCGAACGATGGTCGACAACCAGCCCAAGCTCGATCCCAGCGCCCGGGCTTCATCGACGAAAGCAGGCTGTCGACCAAGATGGCGCGTTTGAGCGGATGGGCGCCGCCAGGCCGGGAACGCCTTCGCCGAGTTCAAAGCTCACGTCCGAAAAGTCGCCGCTCGGACCATCGCAGCCCTCGAGATCGCTGCAGCCGATGCCATCCAACCCCTCAAGCCAACCGAATGCGTCAACTTCTTCGCCCACGCAGGCACGAACGCGGTTAACGGGAATCTGCTCTAATCGACGCCGTAGCCGGAGAACTGTCCTTTGATGGCGGGGTCCAAGGCAATCGCCGCTGCGCGGTCGGCGTCGGCCAGTGCCTGCTCGCCCATCCTTACCCGGGCGATACCTCGTCCATAGAGCGCGAGCGGGCGATTGGCGTCGAGCTTCACCGAGGCATCGTATTCCAGGAAGGCCAGCTCCGGCTTCCCCAGCTTCAGATAGACGAGGCCGCGTGTGTCGCGAAAGCCCGGGCGGTTCGGCAGCGCCTCCCGAGCCACGTCGCAGTCGCGCGCTGCCTCGGGCAAATCGACGTTGGCGATCACACGGGTCATGCAGCGGTTGTTGTGGCCACTCGCCATGGTGCCGTCGATTTCGATGGCGGAAGTATAGTCGACAATCGCGCTCGCATAATCCTTCCGCATAAAGCGGGCATAGCCCCGATTGTAATAGGCGAGAGCGTCACGCTTCGTCATCGAGATGGCCAGATCGAGATCGGCAATCGCGAGCGCCTGGTTGTCGCTCATCGAGAATATCGCCGCGCGATTCACCAATGCATTGATGCTGCGCGGGTCGATGGAGAGCGCGATATTGTAGTCTGAGAGGGCTCGTTTCGAATCGCTGCGCCTGGCGTTGAGCAAACCGCGCTGGACATACGCATTCGCGTTTATCGGATCCACCTCGATGGCGCGGTCGAGATCGGCCAATCCATGCCCGAAGTCTCCCATTCGACTGCAGGCATCGCCGCGATTCATCAGCGCTTCGACGTTGTTCGGCTCGGCCGCGCGAAAAGCATCTGGATGGTGCGCCGAGGCCACTCGCCGCGGGATCGCTGGTCCCAAGCGCGGCGCGCTGGAACGAATGACGCCACGGCGCGGCAAATCTGAATCTTCAGGCGGGCTTCATGCCGACTCCCGAAAAAAGAAGCCGACTACGAGCCCAAGGACGTACAGCCTCGTCGTTGCATAGCTTGCTCAGGTCTTCCCTAGCGCTGCAGATCGCGCAGCGCCTTGCCCAGCGTGCCCAGAAGATCGTCGTCGCGCTTGGCGCGAACCGCGCCGACGGCGCGCGGCAGGACGCCGAAGCGCTTGCGGCCCTCGGCGGTGAGAACCGGCCCGTCCTTGCCGTTCTCGATCAGCCGCAGTGCCAGCAGCTGCGTCAGATCGGCCGCACGCAGGGTGCGCACCGGCGATTCGCCGTAAGCGACGCGGCGCAACGTGACCTCCTCCTCGCCGCTCAGCACGGCGTCGGGATGCTTCTTGTCTTCAGGCTTGCTCATGGGGCACCTCGGGAGCCAACGAACGGGGCGACGGCGCCTGCCGGCACGGCTGCATCAGTGGCGCCATTCGTCGGGCGGCGGCAGGCCGGCCGTGACGTCGACATGGGCGGCCTCGCCGCGAGCGTCCGACGGCTTGCCGCTGAAGCGCAGGTGGAACACTTGGCCGCCGACGGTGAGCAGGCGGAGGTCGCGCCGGCCGAACGCCTGCTGCAGCGCCGCCGTCGCCATCCTGAGCTCGCCCGACGCCACGACC